>JAUJMI010000200.1 GCA_030446945.1 Longimicrobium sp.
TTCGACCTGGAGACGACGGGGCTGGATGCGGCCCGCGACCGCATCTTCATGGTCGCCGTGCGCGATCCGGCGGGCGACACGCACGTGCTGGAGGCGGATGGCGGGGGCGACGAGGCCGAGGCGGAGCTGATCCGGCGCCTGGTGGCGGCGGTGCGGGCGGCCGACCCGGACGTAATCGAGAACCACAACCTGCACGGCTTCGACCTCCCCTTTTTGGCCGAGCGGACGCGGCGGCTGGGCGTGCCGCTCCCGCTGGGGCGCCTGGGCCGGCTGGGCCTGCGCGAGCGCGCCGCCCGGCGCGGCACGGCGCGCGGCGACGAGGGGCGGCGGGTGCGCCTCCTGGCGCCGGGGCGCGAGCTGATCGACACGATGGACGCGGTGATCCGCTACGACTTCTCGGCGCGCGAGCTGCCGGGCCACGGCCTCAAGGCGGTCGCGCGGCACTTCGGCGTGGCCGCGCCGGAGCGGGAGTACGTCCCCGGGAGCCAGGTGTACGCCGTGTACTGCCGGCACCCCGAGCGCGTGCGGCGGTACGCGGCGGACGACGTGGAGGAAGTCGCGGCGCTGGCGCGGCTCCTTGGCGGCGCGGCCTTCGCCCTGGCGCGCATGGCCCCCCGCCGCTACGAGCGCCTCGCCGACGCCGGCCCGGCCACGGGGGTGATCGACCCGCTCCTGGTGCGGGCGTACCTGCGCGCGGGCGCGGCGCTCCCCGCGCATCGCCCCGGCGACCACACCCCACACCGCGGCGCGGCGCTGCACCTCTTCGCCACCGGTGTGGCGTGGCGCGTGGTGAAGGCAGACGTGGCCAGCCTGTACCCCTCGCTCATGCGCGCCTACCGCATCGGCCCGGAGAGTGACCACCTGGGCGCGCTGCTGGCGCTGGTGGACCGGCTGGTGGAGCACCGGCTCGCCGCCAAGACGAGCGCGCGGGCGGCGCCCCCCGGCTCGGCGGAGCGGCACACGCACGAGGCGGTCTCGGCCGCGATGAAGGTGGTGGTCAACTCCGCCTACGGCTACATGGCGGCCGGCGGCGAGCTGACCCGCTTCGCCGACGTGCACGCCGCCAACGAGGTGACGCGCCGCGGCCGCGACACCCTGGCGCTGATGTGCCGCGAGCTCGCCGCGCGCGGGGTGACGCTGCTGGAGGCGGACACGGACGGCGTCTACTTCGCCGTCCCCGAGGGGTGGAGCGAGGCGGACGAGCGGCGCGTCGTGGGCGAAGTGGGGGCGCTCCTCCCTCCGCTGGTGCAGCTGGAGTTCGAGGGGCGCTACGCGGCGATGCTCTCGCACGAGCCCAAGAACTACGTGCTGCTGGGCTACGACGGCACCCTGCTCCTCCGCGGCGTCGCCTTCCGCTCCAGCCGCTCGGAAGCCTTTGGAGAGGCCTTCCTGCGCCGTGCCCTCGAACGCCTCTTCGCGGGCGACCTCGCCGGCGTCCGCGAGGCGTACCTCGCCACCGTGGGCGCGCTGCGGCGCCGCGAGCTCCCCGCGTCCGACGTCGCGTCGCGCATCCGGCTGACGAAATCGCCCGAAGCCTACGCCGCCACCCGCCAGACCCGGCGCGAGCTGGCGTACGAAGCGCTCCTCGCCAGCGGCCGCACCTCGTGGCGCGCCGGCGAGCGCGTGGACGTGTACCGTACCCAGGGCGGGGGCGCCGCCGTTCTCCCCGCGGACGAAGCCGCGCGGGCGGCGCTGCGCGACTACGACGCGGAGCACTACGCGCGCGTGCTCCGCACCCACTTCGCCGCCCGCCTCGCCCGCGCCCTCACCCCGGAAGATTTCTCCACCCTCTTCGCCGGCCCGGACCAGCTCTCCCTCTTCGCCCCGTCCGCGGCCGAGATGCGCCCGGTCCTTTCCGTGACAGGAGAGTCGGTCTAAAAGCGTGTTCGCCTACTTCCTGAACGGAGCGCCGCGCCGCATCTGCCTCGACGCTGTCGCGGGGCCTGGAGTGAAGGAGACGACCAACGCCACCCATACCGAACCGGCCCCCATGCCGCGGTCCGTACTGGCCTGGCCGAGGAACATGGGCAGCGGCGAGCCCGGCCCAAGCGCCGCCAGCAGCCATGATGCGCCGCAGCTGCGCGCCCAGCGCGGTGCGGATGCCGATCTCATGCGTGCGCGGCCACGGTAAACCACATTAGCGCGTACGGTGACGCTGTAATGGGAGGGGAAGTGGCGGCGTAATTCTCTGCATGAGCACCAACCAGAAAGCGCACCCGATGCGGGGACACGTGCCGGACCCAGCCGAAGATCTGCTGCTCGGAGATGCGCTCGACGACCCTGCGCACTTTGTCAGCAACCTGCATTCGCGGTACTCGGGTCTCGTGTTCGGAGTCGCCTACCGTATCACGGGCTCGGCATCCGATGCACAGGACGTCGTTCAGAACGTTTTCCTGAAGCTGCCCGCGTCCCTCCGCAGCTTCGATCTGAGGCGCCCCATCGCTCCCTGGATCAAACGCCTTGCGGCCCGCGCGGCGCTTGACCTCGCCAGGACGACTCGCCGCCGCAGCGACCGTGAGAGACGAGCCGACCACGGAAGGGAAGATGTACAAGATGTCGAGGAGGCGATCCTGGCCCGCGTCGCCCTCAGAGCGGCTCTTGACCGGCTACCCGCAGAGATGCGCGCGATCATCGTGCTGAAAGAGATCGAAGGGTACACCAACGCTGAGATCGCGGAAATGCTTCAAATCACACCCGCGAACGCTGCCGTCCGCCTCCACCGTGCATGGAAGCGACTACTGAAACACGTCGACAGGTAAATCATCATGCTTCTGCATCCCCGCTTGGCAACCCTTCTTGAATTCACCAGGGGCGGATTGGACACCGCTCGCCGGCAGAAGGTCGCCTCTCACCTGCTCGCGTGCAGTCGCTGCAGCAGGAAAGTGCTGATGGTGACGTCGATCCGAGAGCAACTGCACGGAGCCGTGAGCCTTCCGCCGGCATCAGGCGTACAAATTCGCGCTCACCACCCGGCTGGGGCAGAACTGCGCCGCGCTCGCCGTCAACGCCGACTCGTGGGTACGCCGGGCCGCCTCGCCGCATGCGTTATCGGTCTGCTGATGATCCTGGTCGCACACTCGGTACTCGCTCCCGAGGCTACCGCGGGTGGCAGTGAGCTTCGGTTCTCGTCGGAGCGCCCCAACCGCGGAGCCCAGATCCGTCTCGACTATCGCGACGCGCAACGCTTCGCAAAGCACGACTCGCTGCGTGTTAGAGCTCGGTATCGGTCTGCCCGGGGGGTGAACTACAACAACGGCCCCGTGTTCACTCACGCGGCGTATCTGGTTCGCAGCGGAACCGACCGTTTCGCTGGTACCCTGCAGCTTCCCGACAGCGTCGTGTACGCGACGTTCTCCGTCGAAGATCTCTCTGGCGGGGTGGTCGATCACAACGGTCACCGTCTTTGGGAGCTCATCGTACACGAGCACGATACCCCGACGTTCTCAGGCCTCGAGCAGAGGTTCCTGGAGCTGCACGGGCGAAACTGGGAGCTCATGCGTGAGACAGCATCGCGGATGGTAAAGATTTTTCCGGACCATCCCGCCGCCTGGCACTACCACAAGTTCATGGAGGGACAGCTGGCACGCGGGCGCGGAGTTGACAGCCTGAAACGCTTCCACGCTGAAAATAGCCGGAGACTCCACCGTCTGCTGGAGTCGCGCCCGGGGTTGTCCGTGGAGGCAGTTTGGGGAATGTCGGTGTATGCGGCTGATCCGGCGGTGGCGGCGCACTGGCGGCGAAGGCTCGTCGCTGAGTTCCCGCGCCATTACCGGGGGGCGTTTCAGCGGGAGGACGAACTCGTACGCCAGCTGGAAGCCGATCCAGCGCTTCTGCTCTCCGAGATGGAAGGCGTCTGGGCTGACATCCAGGCAGATGCCGGTCCACATCACGCTTTCTGGTTCAAGAACGGTGTCGTGTTCGCTCGGCTCGCAAAGGATCCCGCTGCGTTCCTACGGTGGACCGATCGCGTTGTACGTTATGACGACCTGCAGCCCCACAGCGTTGCGTACTACCTTCGCGGGCTCGGAGAGTGGAGCGAGTTGCACAAGACTGGTATCGATAGGCTGCAGGGCGAAATGGCGCGTCTAGCTCGCCGGCCGGACTCGGAGCGGCCGCTAGACCGGTCGGTGCTCGAGCAACGCAGGAACACACTACAGGCGGCGGCGGAGATGCGAGATGCACTCGCGGACCTCCTTCTTGCTGTGGGCGATAGCAGCGGCGCGATGCGCGAGCGAGCCCATGTCGCCGACGCCATCTGGCGAGTGAGCGTCTTCAGATCGCTGGGCCGCCTGCATCTCGCAGCCGGCGATACCCGGAGTGCCATATTACAGGCCGCGCGGATCGCCGTGGATCCCTCGACATCAGCCGCGCTGGCCGACACGATCCGGTCTCAGTTGGATATCGCTCCCGCCGACGTGCGGTGGACCGCCGCATTGGCGCGGGCGCGAACGGAGATGGTGCGCCGTACGCTCGCTGAAGGTGAGCCGGTGCAGCTTCGGGAAGGAATCGCCGTATTGAGCACGTCGGGAAGAAGAGAAACCTTGTGGGGCCTGCTAAACGACGGACCGGGAGTCGTAGCCTACTGGTCACCGACTTGTGCGCCGTCCAGGCGGCAGCTCCCGGAGCTTGCCAAGTTGTCTGCCGGGCTACGGCAGCAGGGGATACCTCTCATTGCCGTAGCCAAGGGGAATCAGGAGGAACTTCAGAATTTCCTCGTGCGGGAGCGTGTGGAGCTGGAGACCGTTGCGGACCCGGGTGATGTAGCAGCCGGACTCCGGAACTTTGGAACTCCAACTTACTACGTGCTCGACGGTGTGGGCCGGATCTGGTTCCGCGGCAGCGCTCTTTCAGACGTGCCGAGGCAACTTTACGCCGTCAGTCACGTGGATCTGCTCGAACAACCAGACTGATACTGCACGCGATCGGCACGGAGCACTGAGGCGCGTGGCGGAGCGGGAGGTGAGGAGCTGATCCCGCAGACCCGGAATCGCCTGTCGCGACGCCGCGCACCAGGGGGTTTTGCGGCGTACGCCGGGGACCCGCTGGAGATTCACGTCGCCGCCGCGGAGCGAGTCGGCACTCTTCCACCCGGATTGGCTGAAAGGACGGAATGAAATCGGATAGCGGACCCCCTCTGGGCCCCGGCCGCCGTGGTACTTGCCGATCAACGCGGGCGAATAGGGCAGTCGCTGTCTCTCGCGTGATTGTCGTAGGGCACCGGTCAGGAACCATTTTACCGCATCCAGATCCAGGGGGTCGAGTGGCCTTCTCTCCATGCCCTCTGCGCCTCCGTGTGACGCGCAGCTTCACGCCTCCCGCAGCGCCTCCATCGGCTGGATGCGCAGCCCGCGCCGCGCCGGCCCCAGCGCCGCCAGCAGCCCTACGGCCAGCATGATGGCGCACACGGCCGTCATCAGCGGCGCGGCTCGTCCCACGCTCACATCCGCACTGGCGGTGATCGCGCCCGCCAGCACCGAGCCGATGCCCACGCCGACCGCCAGCCTGCGCCCCACCGGCGCAAAGATGCTCGCCATGATGCGCCGCGGCTGCGCCCCCAGCGCGCTGCGGATGCCGATCTCGCGGGTGCGCTGGACCACGGTAAACGACATCAGCGCGTAGATTCCCGCCGCGGAAAGGAGGAGCACGCTCCCCGTCACCAGCGCGAGCGCCCAGGCCATGAAACGCGAGAAGCGGCGGAGGAAGTCGTAAATCTCGGCCAGCGGTTGCACGCTCAGCTGCAGCTCGGGATCGACCTCGACGCCCAATCTCTGCACGCGCTTCACAAATCCCGCGGGGACCCCGCCGCGCAGGCGCACGGAGAGGGAAGCGTCCGGGATCTCGCCTGGCAGGGCGGCGTGGTACACGTTGGCCACCCCATTCGCGGACCATACCACGAGCGGCACCGCGGGGAAGTCCTCCACCACGCCCACGATCTCGTACCAGCGGCCGGCGCCGTCCGCCTGCGGGTAGCGCAGCCGCTGGCCCACCGCGCTCCGGTTCCCCAGGTGGCGCCGCACAAAGGTGCGGTTGACGACCACGGCGTTCGACGCAGCACCCGCGTCGCCCTCCGCCAGCGCACGCCCCTCGGCGATGCGCGCGCCGTACGCGCCGAACAGCTCCGGCGTCGTGCGGAGGACGCTCGCGCCCCCCGCGGGCGCTGCGCTGCCGGCGATCTCCACGCCCTGAGTGGGCTCATCCAGGCCGGGGATGAAAGACGACAGGGCGACGGCGGTGACCCCGGGCTCCGCCGTAAGGCGCGCCACCAGCGCCGTCTGCCGCGAAGCGACGCGCGCCGCCAGCCCGGCCGAGTCCAGCCCGGCGGCCGGCTCGCCCAGCTCCACCGGCCCCACCACGAACTCGTCCGGCGCGAACCCGATCTCGGCCGTCTCCATCCGCAGAAGCTGCCACACGGCGTAGACGGCGGGCGGCAGCACGGCCATCGCGAACGCCACCTGCGCCACGATCAATCCGCTCCACACGGGGCCCAGGCGCGGACCGGAGCGCAGCTCGCGCAGGCTGGCCTGCATCCCGGCGCCGGTCGCCTTGAGGCCGGGGAGCACGCCCATGATGACGGCGGCCACCACCTCGAGCGCCAGCGCGTACCCCACCGTGGCGGGCGACAGCCGCAGGTCTATCCAGAACGGGAGGCCATTGCCGTCCTCGATGACCGAACGCTGCACCGTCCCGAGCACCCCGTTCGCGACCACCAGTCCCACCAGCGCGCCCAGCACCGAACGGGCGAGCGCCTCCATGAAGAGCTGCGCCAGGATGCGCCGCCGGCTGGCGCCCAGTGCGCTGCGCACGGCGATCTCGCCCAGGCGCGACACGGTGCGGGCGTACAGGAGCACGGCCAGGTTCACCGCCACCACCACCAGCAGCCCGCTCACCAGC
>JAUJMI010000201.1:0-5363 GCA_030446945.1 Longimicrobium sp.
GCATTCTGAACGGCTGGTCTCACGCAGAGGCGCAGAGACGCAGGAGAGAAAAGAATGAGAACAGACGGTCTCACACAGAGCCACAGAGGGCGCCTTCAACTCCCGCGGTGCGCGATCACGAGACGGTATCCCAGATCGACCTGTGCCTGGCGGAGGAGATCTCCGTGCCGGCGCTCCCACGTGCCATTCTCGAGGTCGTCGCGCAGGCGGGCCAGCCCGGGCTCGATGTCGCCGATCATGGAGAACAGCGAGATCGCGCCGCGGACACCCGCGTCCAGGTAGGCATGCGGCCGCCGCCAGTATGCCCCGAGGAAACCATCGGTGCAGTCGTGCGGCACCATCAGCGGACGCACTTCCATCTCCCCCAGCACGCCCGCGAGCTCGTCGATGGAAGGGAGGATGCGGCGATCGATCTCCCTGATCGCCGGGAAGTAGTCATCGACCAGCCAGAAGAGCGACGACGCGGGATCCGCCGTGAGGATGACGACCCGGCGTCTCGCCACCCGGGCCAGCTCGGTGAGGCCCCGCACCCGATCGGGCCAGTGGTGCACCGTCAGAATGGCCAGCGCCGCGGCGAACGCGCCGTCCGGAAACGGCAGATCCGTCGCGCTGGCCTGCACGACCGGCGCACTCCCCGCGCGGCGCTGCCGGATCATCTCCATGGAGGGTTCCACGGCGACGACGGCACGATCGGCCGGCTCATACGATCCCGCGCCCGCGCCGACGTTCACCACGCTCTGCTCGTCGCCCAGCGCGCGGAGGATGGCGGCGCCGATTCGCGGGTCCGGCCGGCGATAGCGGTTGTAGCCGAGACCGATCTCGTCGTAGAGCTGCGGCATTCTGTCACCTTTCCCGGTATGTGGCCGACCGAGGTGCGATTGGCGGCAGGGGGGGCGCGTCCCGAGGCTCGCCAGCGCCTCGTGTGGCGTCGATCGTAAGGGAATTTAGGTGCTCCCATCAAACAGCGAACCCCGCGGCCGAGACGCTCCTTGTTCGCCGCTGGGATGCTTTCGTCCCGGAATCGGACACTCCGGCGTGGGGCCGCACGGGGTGTGGGGCGCATATCCGCTGGCGTGGCACGCGGTTGGGCGAGGCGGGACTCGCGGAACGGCGGATGCCTTACAGGGGAGCACGCGCCCCGCCCGGCACTCCATCTCCCGCGGCGCCGCTCCTTACCCCTGGGCAAAGATCTCATGAAGACAAGCCTATCCCTGCTGGATTTCAAGCTCGGCCTCCGCATGCTGGTGAAGTATCCCGGCCTGTCGCTGGTCGCCGTCGTCGGGATGGCGGTTGCCATCGCGGCGGGGGCGGGGTCGTTCGCCTTCGTGAGCACGATGAGCGGTCCCGCGTGGCCGCTGCGCGACCCCGGCCGCCTGGTCGCGATCCGGGACATCCGGGTGGACAACGGCGAGGTGCCGGACCGCGCGTCGCTGCACGACTTCGCCGCGTGGCGCGGCGAGCTGAAGTCCATCCGGGAGCTCTCCGCGTACCGCACGGAGACCCGCAACCTGGCGGTTCCGGGGGCGAGCCCCGAGCTGGTGCGCACGGCGGAGATGACGGCCTCGGGATTCCGCGTGGCGGGGGTAGCGCCGGCGCTCGGGCGGCCGCTCCTGGAGGCGGACGAGCGCCCGAGCGCGCCGCCCGTCGTGGTGATCGCGCACGAGGAGTGGCAGCGCCGCTTCGGCGGCGACCCGCGCATCCTGGGCCGGCCCGTGCGGCTGGGCGAGACGGTGCACACGGTCGTCGGCGTGATGCCGGATGGATACCTCTTCCCCGTCAACCACCGCTTCTGGGTGCCGCTGCGGCTGAACCCGGCGGACTACGCGCCGGGCGAGTCCCCACCGGTCGACATCTTCGGCCGGCTGGCGGAGGGCGCGACCATCCGCCAGGCCCGGGCGGAGCTGGCCGCGATCGGGCAGCGCACGGCGGCTTCGCTCCCGGCCCCGGAGAGGACGGCGCGCCCGGTCGTGCTGCCGTACACGCACCCGGTGGTCGGCATCGGCAGCCCCGCGACGGCGCTCATCATCCGTCTGGTGCAGCTCTTCGTGAGTGCCATGGTGCTGGTGATCGCCGTAAACGTGGCGATCCTGATCTACGCGCGCACGGCCGCGCGCATGGGTGAGATCGCCGTGCGCACCGCGCTGGGCGCGAGCCGGGGACGGGTAGTGGCGCAGCTCTTCGCCGAGGCGCTCGTGCTCTCCGCCGCCTCGGCGGCCGTGGGGCTGACGCTCGCCGGCATGGGGCTCTCGATCGCGAACCGCTCGATGGCGAGCGGGCCGCAGGAGATGCCCTTCTGGATCCGCTTCGGCCTCACCCCGGGTGTGGTGGCGTACGCCATGGGGATGGCGGTCGCGGCGGGGGTGATCGTCGGAGTCCTTCCCGCGCTCAAGGCGACCGGGCGGAACGTGCAGACCAGGATCCAGCAGTTCTCGTCGCACGGCGCACGGATGCAGCTCGGCCGCACCTGGACCGCGCTCATCGTGATCCAGGTGGCGCTCGCGGTGGCGGCGCTCCCGTACGCGCTCAACTTCGCCTCGCAGACCGCCCGCGACGCGATGGGCGACCCCGGGTATGCCGACGACCGTTTCCTGCGCGCGCAGCTTTCGATGGAGCGCGAGGCAGCGCCGCCGACCGCCGAGGCGGAGGCGTACGAGCGCGCCTACCGGGCCCGATTCGCCACCCGCGCGCAGGAGTTGCTGCGCAGCCTGCGAGAGGAGCCGCGGGTCGCCGGCGTGACCTACGTGAGCTACTTCCCCGGGCAGGAGCGGTACGCCGAACTCGAAGCGGAGCGCGCCGCGGCCGCGGGCGCGGAGGGCGAGCGCCGCTGGGCGGGGATGAACGCGGTGGACACCGGCTTCTTCGGCGTGTTCGGCGTGCCGTTGCTCGCCGGGCGAGGCTTCGTCGCCGCCGACGGCCGCGAGGGCTCCACGGCCGTCGTCGTCAACCAGGTGTTCGCGGAGCGCCTCGGCGGGTCCGGCCCGGTGCTGGGGCGCCGCATCCGCCTCGCCGCCGACCCGGAGGTGCCGGGATCGGCCGCGGGGCCGTGGTACGAGATCGTGGGGATCGTCCCCCATTTCCCCACCGCTCCCTCGTACGTCGGCCTCACGCCCAAGGTCTATCGGCCCGCAGCGGTCGGCGATCTCGCGAGCCCCATCCTCCTGCTGCGCATCGGACGCGGCGAGTCGGCGGCGTTCGCGGGGCGGCTCAGGCAGGTGGCCGCGGCGGTCGATCCGGCGCTTCAGCTCCACGAGATGCGCGGCGTGGCCGAGGACGTGAGGCGCGATCGCAAGTTCAGCCGCTACACGGCGTTGATGACGGTGATCGGGACCCTCAGCGTGCTCCTGCTCACGGCGGCCGGGATCTACGCGATGATGGCCTTCACCATCGTCCGCCGCCGCCGCGAGATCGGCATCCGTGCCGCCCTGGGCGCGGACGGGCGCCGCGTGCTCAGCGGCATCCTTGCGCGCGCCTGCGGGCAGATCGGGGCGGGGGTGCTGGCCGGGCTCGTGCTGGCCGCTGCCGTGGGCTGGGTGGCGGGCGGCGCCCTCATCACGGGGAAGACGGTCGTGCTGTGGCCGGTCGTGGCGGTGCTGATAGGGCTGGTGGGACTGCTGGCGGCGCTCGGGCCGGCGCGGCGCGGGCTGCGGATCGAGCCGTCGGAGGCGCTGCGGGCGGATGGGTGAGCGCGGGGCGGATCCCAAACACCGGGGGATGAAATCAATCCCCGGGCTGGAACCACGGGAAGACGGCTGGAGCCGTCACGAGAGCCGCAGCCAGTGCGCGAGGGCGGTAATCGTGTGGTTCCAGCGGCCTTCGCTCGCTTCTGGAATTGAGCTCCAGGGCGCGCCGAGATCCCGCCCCCGAGCCCGCGCAGGGTGACCGCAGAGCCCACGGCGGCGGGGGAGCAGGCGTCGATTTCCGTGCTCGCGGCCCGGTACGGGATGTCCTTTGCGGCGGTGCAGAAGCACGACGCCGTGCTGAAGGGAGCGGGGCCAGTGACCAAGCAGGTGCAGGGCCGCGAGCGGATCGTCCGCGGCAACCCGGAGCGGATCGCGCGAGCTGCTCGCCCAGCTCGAGGAGTTGTGGAAGGCCCGCTTCAGCCAGGGCGACGCCCTGTTCCCCCACCCCCCGCCCCAGAAGTAAGCCACGCCCATCACCTCCGTATCCTCCGACGCGGACGCGCTCACCCTCAGCATCGTCGGCGACTATCCCGTGCCGGTGGAGCGGCTCTGGGCGGCGTATGCGGACCCACGGCAGCTGGAAAGGTTCTGGGGGCCCGAGACGTGGCCCGGCACCTTCACCCGCCACGACATGGAGGCGGGTGGCCGCTCCGAACCAGCTGGTGGAGATGGGGATGACGAGGGCCTGCGGTCGGCGCTCGGACGGCTGGACGGTGTGCTGGCCGAACCCGTCTCCCTCGCGGCGCAGCGCGCCGGCTGATCGGCGCAACGGGAAAGGGCCGAGCCCTGGGACGAGGTTCGCGCAGGAGGGAGTCAAGCGAGGCCGGAGGGGGTGAAACGCTGGCTCGCCGACACCGTCAGCCGGCCGGAGACGGGGCAGGGACGGGGCGCGTGGTGCGCGGCTCCGGACGGCCCGCCGCGACGTGATCCAGCCCCCGAATGGCGGGGAGATACGTGGGTGGCATGAGCAGCCTCTGGATCGCCGAGCGCAATCGGGCGCGGACCAGGAGGGGGTAGAAGCGAAAGAGTGGGCGCAGCCACTCGGCGCGCTTCAGCCGCAGCAGGTCGCGCACGTGCGCGGGCGCCAGGATCGCCTGGATGCGCAGCAGGATCTGGTAACGCCAGGCGCCGAGGTGCTTCCGGTATTGGGCGTACAGCGCATCGGTGCCGTCGCCCCTGGCCAGGTCGCGGCGCAGGTGGAGCTCGCGATCCGCTTTCCATTCGGCGTACGTCGCCGGGAGATCGGGGATCCGCAGGCCGGTGCCCACCCGGCGGAACACGTCGTAGAGCTCTTCCCGCTCGGCGGCGGTCAGCGGCCCCGCGAGCAGCTCGTGCGCCCGCTGGGAGTAGTCGATCAGCATGTAGAGCACGTCGCGGTGGGCCCAGTCGGGGATGGACTGGCCACGCTCGCGCTCCACCGCCCGGTGAACCGCCACGATGCGGTCGAGGGTGCGCGCGGCGGTGAGCGCGTCGGCGAAGACGATCCCCTGCGCGTAGCCGGCCGTGGAGAAGAGCCGGCTGATGGGATCGCCCGGCAGCTTCCCGGTGAAGAACAGCCAGTCGACCGCGCGGTTGAGCGCGAACTCGGCGGCGGAGCCGGCGAAGACCAGGAGCACCATGTCTCCATCTCCCCAGATCCTGCGCACGATGGAACCTCGATCCACGAAATCAGCCACGATGCCC
>JAUJMI010000201.1:5463-6888 GCA_030446945.1 Longimicrobium sp.
ACGGATCGGGCGGTGCTCCGTTCAGGAGCTTGAGTGCGTGGCGCGGCTCCCTCTGGCTGCCGGCCCGGCGATCTCTCCCTAGTGCACGACGCCCCGGCGGAATCGCGCCTCGGCGGAGTCGATGTAGGCGCGGTAGCCCCTGGGGTCGATGAAGGGGTCCGCCGGGTTCTTGGCCGAATCGCGGGCGACGAACTTGCTGTACCTCCCCCACAGCCTCGCATGCGACGTCACCCAGACGTCGGCGGGGAGGCTGCGCATCACGCGGAAGCTGCGCTCCAGGTCGGCCCGCTGTTCCGGGTACCGCATCCCTCCCATCACCCTCAGGGTGCACGCGCTCACCACGTTCAGCACGCGGCCGCCGTCGCGCACGGGGAATGACCACGTGGTGCAGCCGCGCGTGTGCCCGCCCGTGACGTGCGCCGTCAGCGCGACCGGGCCCAGGCGGATGGTGTCGCCGTCCTTGAAGCGGTGGTCGACGCGCGCGGCCGGGTAGCCGATCAACCCGCTCCACATCAGGGCCCGCAGCGGCAGGATCATGTCCCGGTCGTCGCCGCCGGATGCGATGACGTCCGCGCTCGCGTCGCTGGCCCACAGCTCGGCGCCCGACGCCCGCTGGAGCGCCGCCAGCCCGCCCGCGTGGTCGCCGTGCGGTTCCGAGTTCAGCAGCACCTTCACGTCCGTGACGTCGAAGCCGAGCTGCTTGATGCTCGCCTCGATCATCGGCGCGGTGCCGGGATACCCGCCGTCGATCACCACGTGCCCCTGCGGCCCGGTGATCAGAAAGGCCGCAACGTCGTTCGCGCCGACGTAGTAGAAGTTGCCCGCGATGCGGAACGGCTCGGCGTATTTCTGCCCGCCGCGGTCCGAGCTCGCCTTCCACCTGGTTCCGGAGATGCCAGCGAGGATCGCGACGACTCCGATCAGGACCACGACCCAACGTTGCTGCAAAGGGCGGCGCATCGCGCTCCGGGGTTTATGGCCGGCGTGACACATCATCAAAGTACTCTACAATATAAAGCATGTCAACGGCGACGGCCCCGCACTCGCCCGTCGATGTGGCCGATGCTCCCACAACCATCGGGGTCGACTTACCTTCCACAGTCGAACGCATGCGCCGGCCGACGCGTCGGCCAGCCGGCACCCCCGCCGCCCCTACCGCGTGAGCATCGAGCCCGTGAGCACCACCCGCGAGGACGAGTGGCTCTGGGGATGGGATCCGACCCCCGGGATCGTCTCCGTGTGGGCGGACGCGAACGGGCGCGCGTTCGTCTGGCGGCGGATCCGGGAAACGGGTGCGCTGGTGCAGGAGGAGGAGCGGTTCCGGCCCTGGATCCTCCTCGACCGATTGGACGACCTTCGCCACCTCGGCCCGCGGCTGGGACGCGAGGGCTCGTCCGACGCGCGCGTCTGGTACCGCGAGCTGGA
>JAUJMI010000016.1:0-7256 GCA_030446945.1 Longimicrobium sp.
GAGTTCCAGCCGTACCAGGTGGAGACCAAGACCGGCAGCGTCCGCGGCGAGTAATCGCCCGGCCTGACGGACTGACCTGAAGTGAGTTCGGGGGGGTGCCGGTGCGGCGCCCCCCCGATCTTTTCACGGTACGTCCGGGGATGTAGCTTGCGGCGCCCGTACCGCCTCCTCCGACCTGGGCGGGGCCGGTTCATCATCCCGGGAGCCAGCGAGAGGGACGTGCAGACGAGCGACGCGGAAGCGCTGAAGCGGGCCGCGGCGGAGCGGGCCGCGGAGTGGATCGAGGACGGAATGGCGCTGGGGCTGGGGACCGGCTCCACCGTGCGCCACCTGCTGGACGTCATCGCGGAGCGCCGCGACCGGGGCAATTGGGGAAGCATCGTCGGCGTCCCCACTTCGGAGGACACGGCGCGGCGGGCGGAGCGGCTCGGCATCCCCCTCGCCACGCTGGCGGAGCGAGGGCGTCTGGACCTCACCATCGACGGCGCGGACGAGGTGGATCCGCAGCTGCGCTTGATCAAGGGGCTGGGCGGCGCGCTCCTCCGCGAAAAGGTGGTGGCGTCCGTCTCCGCGCGGCTGGTGATCGTGGCGGACGAGTCCAAGTTGGTGGATCGGCTGGGGACGCGCGCCCCCCTCCCGGTGGAGGTGGACCCCTTCGCCGCGCCGATCCTCGCCGGCTTCCTCCGCTCCTTGGGCGCCGAGCCCACGCTGCGCCGCGTCGACGGCGGCGCGCCGCTCACGACCGACGGCGGGCACCAGATCCTGGATTGCCGCTTCCCCGCCGGCATCGCCGACCCCGAGGCGCTGGAAGCGGCGCTCCTGGGACGAGCCGGCGTGCTGGAGACGGGGCTTTTCCTGGGCATGGCGACGGCGGCGGTGATCGCGGCGCCGGGCGGTGTGCGGGTGCTGGGGGAGGGCGCATGAGCCGCGTCAAGATCGCGCCTTCCATCCTTTCCGCCGACTTCACGCGGCTGGGGGACCAGATCCGCGAGGCGGAGGTCGCCGGCGCGGAGTGGATCCACGTGGACGTGATGGACGGGCGCTTCGTCCCCAACATCACCATCGGCCCGCTGGTGGCGGCCGCCGCGCGCCGCGCCGCGCAGGGGGTGATCGACGTCCACCTGATGATAGAGCAACCCGAGCGCTACCTGGAGGCGTTCGCCGAGGCCGGGGCGGACTTCCTGACGGTGCACGTGGAGGCGGCGTCCCATCTGCACCGCACGGTACAGCGCATCCGCGAGCTGGGGATGAAGGCGGGCGTCACGCTGAACCCCGCCACCCCCGCCGAGTCGCTCTCCGAGATCCTGCCGTACGTGGACCTGGTGCTGGTGATGTCGGTGAACCCCGGTTTCGGGGGGCAGTCGTACATCCCCACCAGCACCGCAAAGGTTGCGAGGCTGCGCCGCATGCTGGACGAGGGCGGGCTGGGGCACGTGGAGCTCGAGGTGGATGGCGGCGTAACGGCGGAGACGGTGGGGGAGGTGGTCCGCGCCGGCGCGACGGCGGTGGTGGCGGGCTCGGCGGTGTACAACGGGCGCTCCAGCGTGGCGGAGAACGTGGGGCGTCTTCGCGCGGCGATTGAGGCGGCGGAGGGGGCGCGCTGAACGGGGCACTCCACGGGGCGCGGAGTCCGTATTATCTTGTGCGGCGGCCCGGGTGGTGAAATCGGCAAACACAGGGCACTTAAAATGCCCCGCCCAACGGCTTGCGGGTTCGAGTCCCGCCCCGGGCACTCCGCGCGAAGCCCCGCCTGCGAACGGCGGGGCTTTGCTGTTGAGAGGTTGGGGAGGGGTCGGGAGTGGTGCCGGTCGAAGCCGCTGCAACAACCGCGGGAAGCCTGCCTGCGGAGGCCTCGGGTGGGCGGGATCGGCGCGGGCGGCGCGCACCGGGGCCTCATCACGGGGGGCCGGGAGGCGGGCACCGGGGCCGCGTCGCCGGGGGCTGAAGCCAGGGTGGGGACCCCCGCTTCAGTCCCCGCTCCCGCCGTCGATGGCCGCGCGGCCGTCGGCGGTCAGGCGCGCGAGGAGGAGGCCGAAGGCGTTCTCGCGGATGGTGGCGCGCGCCACCGAGGGCGTCAGCGGGTACGCCGCCGCGCACCGCGTGCAGCGCCACGCGCCGCCGTCGCGCCGCCAGCGCCCGGCGCAGTCGGGGGTGTCGTGCTCCACTTCGGGCGTTGCACCGGTGTCCATCCTCCCCTCTCGTGTCGTCATGGCTCGCGTCCCGCCGCAGCCGGGCGGGCGGGTGTGGCGCCTGATGCAAACGCCGTACACAGCGGTCCGCGCCGTGCTCCGGGCTCGCGGCTGCGGCGCGGCATGCGTATCTTGCCAGGCTCGGCGGCGCCACCCCAGGCGCAGCGCAACGGCACCCGGACCGGATCAGCGGGCGATGGCGGAGGAGAACGGCGTGCACACAGGCGAAGTGGACGGCGAAGTGGCGGAGGCGGCGGCCGCCGAAGCCCAGACGCTGGGCGAGGAGGACCGCTGGGGCGAAGCGCACTCCCTCCTCCTGGTCACGCTGGAGGAGCAGGGGGAGAGTGCCCTCCTCCTCTGCTGGGCCGGCATCGCCTCGCAGCGGCTGGGGAACGAGAGCGAGGCGTACGACTTCTTCCGCCGCGCCCTGGCGCTGCAGCCGGAGGACCCGTTCATCCTGGTTGCCGCCGGGAGCGGCGTGGCGATCTTTGACGATCCCGACGCGGAGAGCGCCCTGCGCATGGCCGCCCTCACCTCGCCCGACTTCCCCTTTGCGCGCGCGGCGTACGGCGCGTACCTGGCTCGCGAGGGGCTCTTCGCCGAGGCCGTGGCGGAGCTGGAGGCGGCGCGCGCGCTGGCCCCCGAGGACGCGGAGGTGCACGCCGACCTGGGGATGGCGTACCTGCTGGCGGGGCGCACGGACGACGGCATCGCCTCGCTGGAGGAGGCGCTTGCCCTGCGCGCGGACGACGCTTGGCTGCGGGGCGTGTATGGCCTGGCGCTGGTGGAGGCGCGGCGCACCGAAGAGGGCGCCGAGCAGCTCCACCGCGCCGCCGCCGAGCGCGTCGAAGACGTGGAGCTCCAGCTCCTCTCCGCGCTCTCGGCGGCGGGGGAGGGGTGGCACGACGAGGCGTGGAACGCGCTCGCCCGCGCGCAGGCCGTGGCGGACGCCAGCGACCACGAGGTGATCCAGGAGGTGGAGGACGCGCTGG
Organism: Longimicrobium sp.; assembly: GCA_030446945.1. GTDB lineage: Bacteria > Gemmatimonadota > Gemmatimonadetes > Longimicrobiales > Longimicrobiaceae > Longimicrobium. Next base: position 3,182 of record JAUJMI010000016.1, read on the forward strand.
AGGGCGGCGACGAGGACGCCGTCACCCTGCGCGACGACCTGGGCCCGTCGCTCCTGCGCGAGCGGCTCGTGCAGCGGGCGTGAGCACCCATCCCGATCCGCAGCGGGGCGCCGCGCCGCCGCCCGCCCCCGCGCCGCGGGACCCGCCGCGCAGGAGGCGGCCGTGGCCCGTGCGCATCGCCACCGGCCTGGTGCGGCTGGTGATCCTGGGCGTCGCGCTGTGGGCGCTCACCGTGGCCGCGATCCACCTGTACGGCCGGCGCGACGAGGCCCGGCGCGTGGACGCCATCGTGGTGCTGGGAGCGGCGCAGTACGACGGCCGCCCCTCCCCCGTGCTGCGCGCGCGGCTTGACCACGCCGTCGCGCTGTACCGCCGCGGCATGGCGCCCGTCGTCATCATGACCGGCGGCGTGGGCCCGGGCGACACGGTGAGCGAGGCGGTCGCCGGCCAGCGCTACGCGGTCAAGAAGGGGATCCCGCCCGGCGCCATCCTCACGGAGCGCACGGGGCTCACCACGCTGCAGTCGATGGACGGCGTGGCGAAGCTGATGCGCGCCCGCGGGCTGCGGCGCGCCGTGCTGGTGAGCGACCCCTTCCACATGCTGCGGCTGAAGCTGATGGCGATGCGCGTGGGGATTCGCGGCTTCACCTCGCCCACGCCGAACAGCCCCATCTCGCGCAGCCGCTCCGCGGAGCGGCGATTCCTGATCCGCGAAAGCTTCGGGCTGCCGGCCGCGCTGCTCGGCATCCGGTGAGGCGCCGAACCCAACCCGGTGAACGGATGCAGATCCCTACCGAGCGATTCTCCCTGGACAACGGCCTGCGGGTGGTCTTTTCCGAAGACCACACGAACGCCGTGGTCGCCGTGAACCTGTGGTACAACGTGGGGAGCCGCAACGAGGCCGCCGGCAGCACCGGGCTGGCCCACCTCTTCGAGCACATGATGTTCCAGGGCTCGCAGAACGTGCCGGAAACGCAGCACATCGCCCACGTGGAGCGGGCGGGCGGGAGCGTGAACGGCTCCACCTGGTTGGACCGCACCAACTACTACGAGACGCTTCCCGCGCACCAGCTGGAGCTGGCGCTCTGGCTGGAGAGCGATCGCATGGGCTTCTTCCTCCCCGCGCTCACGCAGGAGAAGCTGGACAACCAGCGCGACGTGGTGAAGAACGAGCGGCGCGAGCGGGTGGACAACCAGCCGTACGGCGACTGGGACGAGCGCGTCCAGGCGATGCTGTACCCGCCCAGCCACCCGTACCACCACTCCGTGATCGGGAGCATGGCGGACCTGGACGCCGCCTCGCTCGACGACGTGAAGCGCTTCTTCAGCACCTACTACGCGCCGGACAACGCCGTGCTCTCCATCGTGGGCGACTTCGATGCGGCGGAGGCGCGGCGGCTGGTGGAGCGCTACTTCGGCCCCATCCCGCGCGGACCCGGGCTGCCGCCGTTGCCGGGCGCGCCTCGGCTGGAGCCGTTCACGGTGGGGCGCGAGGTGCGCGACACGGTGGAGGGCGACTTCGCGCTCGCCCGCGTCTACCTGGCGTACCGCATCCCGCCGTTCGGGTCGGAGGATTTCTACGCGGCCGACGTCCTCACCGAGGTGCTCTCGGCGGGGAAGTCGAGCCGGATGTACCGCGATCTGGTGCGCGACCGGCGCATCGCGCGCGCCGCGTCTGCATTCTGCCTCCCCATCGTGACGGGCGCCGCCTCGCTGATGGTGCGCGGGATCTCGCCCCCAGGCGGCGACCCGGCGTCGCTGGAGGGGGCGATCCTGGAGCACCTGGACGCCATCGCCAGGGAGGGCCCCTCGGCCGCGGAGCTGGAGCGCGCGCTGACGGGGCTGGAGGCGCGCAACACGCTGGAGCTGCAGCGCGTGTCCGAGCGCGCCGACCGCCTTTCGATGCTCACCACCCTCTTCGACCAGCCGGAGCGGATCAACACCGAGCTGGACCGCTACCGCGCCGTCACCTCGGACGACGTGCGAGCGCTGGCCGAACGGTACCTGCACGCGGACAACCGCGTCGTGCTCACCTACGTGCCGCGCGCGGTGCGGGCGGTGGTCGCGTGAGCGGGGCGGACGATCGGGCGCAGGCGCCCACACCGGGGCCGGTGCGCCCCTTCCACTTTCCCGCCGTGGAGCGCACGACGCTCGGCAACGGGCTGGAGGTGGTGGTGGCCGAGACGCGCCGCTTCCCCGTGGTGACGGTGGAGCTGGTGGTCAACGCCGGCGGCACCGCCGAGGACGAGGGGACTGCCGGCGTCGCCACCCTCACCGCCAGCCTGCTGGAGTCGGGCGCGGGGGAGCGCACGGCGGAGCAGATGGCGGAGACGGCGGACGGGCTGGGGATCACGCTGGACAGCACCACCGGGTGGGACGTGGCGCAGTGCGGCTTCACGTCGCTCCACGCGCGGCTGGAGCAGGGGCTGGAGCTGCTCGCGGACATGGTGCGCCGCCCCACCTTCCCCCAGGCGGAGGTGGAGCGGCTGCGCGTGGAGCGGCTGGGCACCCTGGCGCACCGCCGCACCGACCCCTCCTCGCTCGCCACCGAGGTCTTCAGCCGCTACACCTACGCGGCGAACACTCCGTTCGCGCGCCCGGTGGGCGGCACCTCTGCCACCGTGAGCGCGCTGGGGCGCGAGCAGGTGGCCGCATTCCACGTCGCGCGCTACGCCCCCGCGGGGAACGCGCTGGTGGGCGCGGGCGACGTGGGGCTGGGCGAACTGGCGGCGCTGGCGGAGCGCTTCTTCGGGGACTGGAGGGGGGAAAGCCTCCCCGCCGCAGTCCCCGCCGTCACGCCGCGCAGCGAGCAGGTGACGGTGGTGGTGGCGCACCGCCCGGGCGCGGTGCAGAGCGAGATCCGGCTGGGGCACGTGGGGGTGGAGCGCGGCGCGCCGGACTACACCCACCTCCTGGTGATGAACACCATCCTGGGCGGCTCCTTCTCGTCGCGGCTCAACATGAACCTGCGCGAGCGGCGCGGCTACACGTACGGCGTCAGCTCGCTGTGGACGGCGCGGCGGCAGCGGGGGGCCTTCTACGCCTCCACCGCCGTGCAGACCGAGGTCACGGCGCACGCGGTGGAGGAGATCCTCGGCGAGATCCGCGGCATCCGCGAGGCCGAGGTGTCGCCCGACGAGCTTCGCGACGCACGCGACTACCTGGCCGGCGTCTTTCCGCTCACCGTGGAGACCACCGCGGGTGTCGCGGCGCGCCTGGCCGGGCTGGTGACGTACGGCCTCCCCTCCGAGTACTACCAGAACTACCGCGAGCGCATCCTGGTCGTCACCGCGGACGAGGTGCTGCAGGCGGCCCGCAGGCGCCTCCACCCGGACCGCGCCGTCATCGTGGTGGCGGGCGACGCGGACCAGGTGAGGGCACCGCTGGAGGCGCTGGGGATCGGGCCGGTGGAGGTGGTGGACCCCGCCGAGGTGCTCGACTGACCGGTTCGAACGTTTGTTAACTTGTAGTTAGGGCGCCGCTCGGCCGGTTGAGCGGCGCCCTCTCTTTGGACATCTTTCAACCTGCGGAAACCGATGAGCGACGCCACTCTCCCGGCCGGCGGTGCGCCGGGGATGATCTCGAGGAGGCCGGTCCACAACGGGCGCATCGTGGACCTGGGGGTGGACACCGTCCGCTTCCCGGACGGCTCCACGGGAGAGCTGGAGCTGATCCGGCACTCCGGCGCCGCGGCGGTGCTCCCCGTCCTCAGCGATCCAGCGGGCGGCGATCCGCAGATCGTGCTGATTCGGCAGTACCGCTACGCCGCCGGCGGCTACCTCTACGAGGTGCCGGCCGGGCGCCCGGACCGCCCGGGCGAGCCGTGGGAGGAGTGCGCGAGACGCGAGCTCCGCGAAGAGACGGGGCTCACCGCCGGCTCGCTGCGCTTCCTCACCACCATCTGGACCACGCCGGGCTTCACGGACGAGCAGATCCACCTTTACCTGGCCACCGGCCTCACGGCGGGTGAGACGGAGTTCGACCCCGACGAGTTCGTGGAGACGGTGCCCCTCCCCATGTCCGAAGCGCTGCGCATGGTGCGCGACGGCGAGATCACCGACGGCAAGACCATCTG
>JAUJMI010000016.1:7356-20741 GCA_030446945.1 Longimicrobium sp.
CCGAAGCGCTGCGCATGGTGCGCGACGGCGAGATCACCGACGGCAAGACCATCTGCACCCTGCTCTACGCGGCGGGATTCGTGATGGGGATGTAGCCCGGAGGGTGGGGGAGGGCCGGTGTCCAAAGTCTGCACGAGGTGTCCCCAGGCGGGGACATGCCGGCTGGAGAGCCGGGTCGGCGCCGCGAGCGGAAAACCAAGCAGGCAAGCGGCTTTGCGGTTGTTTTCGGAGCGATGCGGAACGGGGCACGGCCCCTGCTTTTCTCCGGTGTGCAACCCAGCCTAACCCAACCCGAGCAGTTCCTTGGAAGGGGGTTCCCATGATGGACGTCTTCGCCCGCGCACCCAAAGCCGCCGACCCCGCGTCGGCCCGTAGCGCGCTCAAGCAGCTCGACGACAGCGGTCTGGTCGCCGCTTACCTGGACGGTGAGAAGCGTGCGTTCGGCGAGCTGGTGGAGCGCTACCAGACTCGGCTCCTGAACTTCGTGTACCGCACCACCGGCGACCGCGAGCGCGCGGAGGATCTGGTGCAGGAGACGTTCATCCGGGTGTACCGGCACCTGCACCGCTTCGACCAGAGCAAGAAGTTCTCGACCTGGATCTACACGATCGCGTCGAACCTGGCCAAGAACGAGCTGCGCAACCGCTCGCGCAACCCGCTGGTGCTCTTCCAGACCATCAAGAAGAACTGGGACGCCGACGCGCGGCCGCTGGAGTGGGAGGACAACACCTACCGCCCGGACGACCTCTTCCGGAAGCGCCACCTGAAGAGCATGGTGGAGAACACGGTGGACCAGCTCCCGGAGCATCACCGCACGGTCTTCATCCTCCGCGAGATGGAGGGGAAGACGTACGAGGAGATCGCCGACATCACCGGCGCCAACCTCGGCACGGTGAAGAGCCGCCTGAACCGCGCGCGCAACAACTTCGCCCAGCTGATCGCGCCGCTTCTGGACTGAGCCGCGGAACAGCGGGTCTCACGCGGAGACGCGGAGAAAATCAGTAGAGGGACGGGGATCGCGACTCCCCCGTCCCTCTTTTTCTTTCCACGTTATCTCCTCCGCGTCTCCGCGCCTCCGCGTGAGGCATGCAGTTCGGGATCTGTGACGGAGTGACGGACCGCGTGTCCGAGCAACACTCACCTCGCGGGAACACCGGGGGGCCTTTCGCGTACAACGTGGCTCAACGACGCGCCGAGCACCGCGCGACGGAGACTGGAGCGGCCACACGCGACGGGTGGAGGAACGATGACGAGCTGCGAGCGGTTCCTGGCGGGATACTCCGCCTTTCGGGACGACGCGCTTCCGTGGGAAGAGCGGGTGGAGATGGAGGTGCACCTGGACGAGTGCCCCTCCTGCGCGCGATACGACCGCGTGGTGAGCCGCGGCGCCGACGTGTTCCGGGAGCTTCCGCAGCTGGAACTCTCCGAGGACTTCGCCGCGCGCCTCCAGCACCGCATCTACACCGAGGACCTGGAGGCCGCGCGCGCCCGCAACGCGAGCCGCTCCGCCACCGCCCTCGCAACGATGGGCGTGGCCGCGGCGATCGCGGCGGCCGCCTGGGTGCCGCTGGTCCGCTACTACGCGGACGGCGAGGCGCCCCGCCAGGCCGCCGCGAGCACGGTGCCCTTCGCCGCGCGGCTGGCGGCGTGGGACGGGCCGGCGCACCGCGAGGCCGGGCGCGTCACCTCGCAGCTCGTGCGGCTGGGCGTGGCGGTGACGGAGCTGCCGTACCACGACCTCGTGTTCAAAAAGGACGGCCCCCTCGTCGCTACGGTCGCGGCGTACACCGAAGGCGACGTACTCGCCCGCTAGGCACCGTGCCCCAGATCTCGGCAGACAAACTCGAACGCACTCTCCGGGACCGTGTCCCGGGGGGTGTGTTCTTCTTCCACGGCAATGAGGACTTCTCGCGCGAGGAGGCGGTGGGCCGCGTGGTGGCCGCGTACCTCGACGCCGCCACGCGCGACTTCAACTTCGACCAGCTACGCGGCGCCGAAGTCACCGCCGACGAGCTGGCGTCGCTCACCGCCACCCCGCCCATGATGGCCGAGCAACGCGTGGTGGTGGTGCGCGACGCGCAGGGGCTCTCGCCCAAGGCGCGCGAGGTGGTGGAGGCCGTCGCCGCGGCGCCCCCGGCGGGGCTGGTCCTCGTCCTCTCCGCCGTCATCCCCCCCGCGTCCAAGGCCAAGTTCTACGACGAGCTAAAGAAGCGCGCCGTCTCCACCGAGTTCGCCCCGCTGGATCCCAACGACGCGCCGGGGTGGATGATGGACTCCGCGAGCGAGTTGCACGGCGTGGAGCTGGACGCGGAGGCGGCGCGCGCCGTGGTCGCCGCCATCGGCGCGGATCTGGGGATGCTGCGCTCCGAACTTGCCAAGCTGGTCGCCTACGCGGGCGACCGGAAGCGCATCACGCTGGACGACGTGCGCGCCGTGGGTGGCTCCGTCCCGCGGCAGGACCGCTGGGCGTGGTTCGACCTGGTCGCCGAGCGCAGGTTCCGCGACGCGCTCGCCACCCTCCCCACGCTGCTGGAGGCGGGGGAGAACGCCGTGGGGCTGGTGATCGGGATCGGCGGACAGCTCCTCAAGGTTGGGATCGTGTGCGCGGGCGGGCAGGGCGCGCTGGAGCGCGAGCTGAAGCCGTTCCAGCGATGGATGACGAAGCGGATCGTCCCCCAGGCCCGCCGCTGGACCCTCCCCGAGGTGGACGCCGCTCTGGGCGAGCTCCTGCGCACCGACCGCCTCCTCAAGTCCGCCTCGCTCACCGACCGCCAGGCGATGGAGGAGCTCCTCCTGCGCCTGTGGGCCATCAAACGCCCCGCCGCGTCGGCGGCGTAGCGGACGCGGTGACGGTTTTCAGGGGGCGGCGCACCGGTGGGTACGCCGCCCCTTTTCTGCGTCGTCCCGATCCGTTTTCAGGCGCCGCCGCTCCCAGCGCGCCATCTGCAAGGCATTGTGAGAACCCGCTTTCCCCGCCGGTGCGACCCGCTTCCGCCAGCGTGTAGAAGGTTCTTGCGCATCTTCCCGAACTCTTGCAGAGTGGACGCGTCGTCGTGCTGAAACGCGTTCGCCCCGCGGGGCGGGGGAGGTCGAGGTGGAGGATCGGAGAGCGGGAGTCACCCTCCTGGAGCTGATGGCGGTGCTGGCGGTGGTCGGGATCCTGGCGGGGCTGGCGTCGGCGTCGCTCGGCCGCGTGCTGGCGCGTGCGCAGACGGCGGCGGCGCTCCACCAGCTGGCGGCCGACATCTCGTACACGCGGATGCTGGCGGTGCGCGGAGGGAGCCGCGTGGAGCTGCGCTTCACCAACGAGGGCTCGTGCGGCGCCCCGCGCTCCGGCCGCTTCTCGGCGGACGGGTACCGGATCACCGTCCGTGACCCCACCCCGCGGGTGGTGCGCGTGGCACGCCTGCGCAGCTCCGCGAGCGGGGTGTGCCTCGAGTCCAACAACGACACCAACATCGTGTTCGGCTCGCGCGGGCTCCTCCTCCCGTTCGAGAACCGCACCGTCTGGTCCCGCCGCCAGGGCGTGGTCGATTCGCTGACCGTGTCGGTGCTCGGGCGCGTCCGGCGCCGGTTCTGAGGGAAGGGCAACGTCATATCATACGGGGACAGAGAAACCACTTCCTGAACGGAGCGCCGCGCGGCGCCCGCGGCGGCGCGAAACCATGGCGCGGAGTGAAGGAGACGGGCTCTGCCGCGCAGCTGGATCCGTCCAATGTTCGGTCGCTTGTGCGTGGCGGGGTCGGACTGCCCGCACCGGCTTGGACTGCACCGCGCCTGACGGCAGGGCACCCGAGATCCAACGTACATGCATCCGGACGTGGGAGGGGCGGTGCACACCGGAGAGCCCGTCGCCAGAGATCGAGGTAAGGCAGGTATTGCGAGGCGCTCCGTTCGGGAAGTGTTTCTCTGCACCCGCGGTTCGCTCCGCGGCCTGTGGGTGAGCCATGCAGTCGGGGATTTCGGGGTGCGCAACGTTTGCCAGTGCAGCAAACCTTGCGGCCCCCGGTCACGGGTGTTGTGGGGCTAAGTCGTTGTGGGAGAGGAGGTAAGCGGCGGGCACGGTCCTTCCTTAAGGGGAGGCCATGCACACCTCACCTTCCCGCCCACTCGGCTGCCGCCGGGGCTATTCGCTCCCCGAGCTGCTCGCAACCCTGGTGATCCTCGGAATCCTGGTGGCCATCGCCGCGCCGCGCCTGCGCGGAGTAGGCGGGCTCGCCAGGCAGACGGGGGCCATGAACCAGCTCGCCACGGACCTGAGCCTCACGCGGATGCGCGCCATCCGCGCCGGCAACACGGCGCGCCTCGTGATCAACAGCACCGGCACCGCATACCGCGTGGAAGTCCGCAAGGCGGACGGGGTGACGACGGACACGGTGAAGACCGTGCGCCTGACCCGGGACCATCCGGGCCTCCTGCTGCGGCCCGTCCTCGACTCGGTGGTGTTCGACAGCCGCGGGATGCGCCGCGGAGGAACGGAGCGCATCCAGGCCGTCCGCGGCAGCGCCGGCGTAGACAGCATCAAGATCTCCCCACTCGGCAAGGTGACACGTGCACGCTGATCCCGCCCTTCGCGCGCCGCGCGGCAACGAGGGCTTCACGCTGATCGAAGTGATGATCGCAATGGTGATCCTCGCCGTGGGGCTGCTGAGCCTGGAGGCGCTGGGGATCGGGGCCGCGCGCGTGGTGACGCTCTCGGAGAAGCAGGGGCGCTACGCCACGCTCGCCGCCTCCACCATGGAGACGATGCGCAACGACATCCGCAACGCCCCCACCACGCTTCCCATCAACCCCCAGACGACGTACGTGCTCCTGGCGGGCGCCGACACGGCGGTCGTGACGCGGGAAGCCAGGCGGCGGGACGTGAAGCAGGCGCAGCTGATCGTGACGGTGAGTCCCAAGGCGACGGGGCCCCGCCTGGTGCGCGCCGCTCCGGTGGTGCTGAACTCGTATCTCTTCGATCCCCGGATCCCATGAACCGCGCACCCCACCACCCGCGCACCGCCGGGTTCACCCTGGTCGAGCTCCTGGTGTCGCTGGTGATCGCCGGCTTCCTGGCAGGGGTGATCCTGCAGCTCGTCACCAGCCAGGCCCGCTTCACGGACATCCAGTACGCGCGCCAGGAGGTGCAGGACAACGCGCGCGGCACGCTGGAGCTGCTGGGGAGCGAGCTGCGCGCCGTGCCCCTTCCCGGCGGGCTGCTGATGGCCGGCGAGGACACCATCCGCTTCCGCTCGCCGCTGGCGTGGGGGGTGTACTGCGGCGCGAGCGCCGGCTCCCGCTTCGTGGTGTTCGACAAGCGCGTGTGGGTGACCGCCGCCGCCGCGGGGATTCCGCCGCGGACCGGGCTCGTGCTGCAGCGGACGGAGGGGAGCGTGGACGGGACCGTCCCGCCGGTGTTCGACTCCGACGACGACGCCGCGCGCAGCGACACGCTCTCGCCGACCGAGGTCGCGGTGTCGCCGTGCAAGGGGCTGATGGACGACGCGACCAGGACGGTGGTGGTGAAGTTCGACGATGTGGACGCGGGCGTGCCCGGCGATCCGGGGCTGGCCGCGTACGTGTGGCGCTCCGTGGCGTACGGCGCGGGGGCGGGGAGTGCCGACGAACGCTGGATGACGCGTGAGCTCGCCGGAAGCGGGAGGCCCGAGCCGCTCGCCGGCCCCATCGAGAACCTCACTATCCGCTACCTCAACGCCGCGGGGGTCGCCTTCGCCGCGCCCGTCGACGCGACCAGGCGCGACTCCGTCCGCAGCGTGCGGGTGATCGTGAAGATGAAGGCCCGCAAGGGCACGGGCGCGAGCTCGGGAGACAGAAAGGTGTCCACGCAGGACTCGATCACCGTGTCACTGCGCAACTTCCGCTAGCGCTCCGCCGAGGCGAACCCATGCGAACTCACTTCAGGGCGCTCCGCGACGAGCGCGGCGTCGCGCTCCCGCTGGCGATGATCGGGCTGGTGGTGGTGTCCATCCTGGTCACGGCAGCGCTGGTCAGCTCCTCCACCGACCTCGCCATCAGCAGCGCGCAGCAGGACGCCACGCGCGGCGTCTACAACGCCGAGGAGGCGCTGGAGACCACCGTCAGCCGGATCGACGTTGCGCTCCGTGCGGACTCGTTCACCGCGCCCTCCACGGCGATGGTGCCGAGCCCGTTCAACCTGGCCAGCGGCGGCACCGGCAGCAACACCATCCGCCAGCTCTACCGGCGCAACCCGGTGACCGACGCCGATGGGAACCGCACCGACGGGCGCGCCGTGTACTGCATCACCGCGGCGCCCGTGCGCTCCGGCGGGCGCTCGAGCCGCACGCTGGGCGCGTTCCTCCAGCTCGAGCTCGCCCCCGACCAGCTCAACCTCAACATCAAGGGTGCGGGTTCCTTCGGCGGCAACGTGGAAGTGAAGGGTAGCGCCACCATCACGGGGCAGGCGCAGGACGTGTCGCTGTGCGGGACCGCGGGGGAGGTGCCGGCCATCGAGACCTCCAAGGAGGGGAGCGTCACCCGGAGTGGCAACTCCGTGGACCTGGTGGGAGGGACCCGCCAGACCGACGAGACCAAGGCGGAGTTCCAGGCCCGCATCCTCGGCGGCAAGACGCCGATGCAGGTGGCGAGGCAGGCGCACATCAAGTTCGGGCCGCTCCTCACCCGCGAGCGCACCTTCCCCAACAACTTCAAGGCGAGCTCGACCGTTCCCCGGGACTCGGTCGCCAACTGGGGGTGCCCGGCATCCCTGGGTGTCCTCTGCGTCGGGAGCAGCCAGGACACGTCGTACTACCCCACCATCGGGATCGACGCGCAGGGCGGGCAGGTGGACCTGCAGGGAGACCACGGACAGGGAGTGCTGGTGGTGGTGAACGGCGGGCTCAAGATCTCCGGCAACTTCAAGTTCAAGGGGATCATCCTGGTGGAGGGCGCGCTGGACGTGACCGGCACCGTCACGGTGGTGGGCGCAGTGGTGGGGCTCAATACGATCACGGTCGCCAAGGTGGACGAGAACAACGACCTCGCCGGCACCATGAACATCACCTTCGACCCGTGCGTCAACCGGCGCGCGCAGCAGTCGTTCAACGACGCCAACCCCCGCTTCATCCTCCGCCGTCCCCCGCACGGCTGGTTCGAGGTGGTGCGGTAGCAGATCGGTGGCAGACCGCATCCTTGACGCCGCACCGGGAGCGACGTACACTTCGGTGTACCCTCCCACAACTCCACCCCGTCACACCCGCTGCGCCGCGTAGCTCGCCGGTGCGCCTACGGACCCTCGTTTCCAAAAGCAGCATGGTTTCCTTCCTCCGCCGCAACAAGAGCACGGTGGGCCTCGACATCGGCAGCGGCTACGTGAAGCTGGCCGTGATCGACCATTCCGGCGCCGAGCCCGAGCTGGTCCACATCTCCCACACCCCGCTGATGGCCGACGCCATCGTGGAGGGTGAGGTGATGGACCCGCAGATCGTCGTGCAGACGGTGCAGTCGCTCCTCACCACGGCGGGGGTGAAGCCGAAGACGCTCGTCGCGTCGGTGGGTGGCCGCGACGTGATGGTGAAGAAGATCCAGATGGACCGGATGAAGGAGGCCGACGCCCGCGAGGTGATCCGCTGGGAGGCCGAGCAGTACGTTCCCTACGACATGGAGAGCGTGCAGCTGGACTTCCAGATCGTGGACCCGCTGAGCGACGGCCTGCAGATGAACGTGCTCCTCGTTGCCGCCAAGCGCGAGGTGATCGAGCAGCGGGTGGGGCTGCTGCGCGACGCGGGGCTGGCCGCCACCGTGGTGGACGTGGACGCCTGCGCGCTGCACAACGCCTTCGAGTACAACTACCCGGAGGCGATGGACGGGATCTGCGCCCTGGTGAACGTGGGGCACGAGATCTCTACGGTCAACGTGCTGCAGGAGGGCGCGCTGGTGCTGACGCGCGACATCCCCTTCGGCTCGCGCCGGCTGCGGGAGGATCTGCGCCGCCGCCACGGGCTGACGGTGGAAGAGGCGGAGGCGGTGCTGGAGGGGCGCTCCCCGCGCGCCGCCGAGTTCCGCGAGCTGCTGGACGAGGGGTGCGAGGAGCTGGCCGTGGGGATCGAGCGCGCCGTGGCCTTTCTCTCCGCCAGCGAGGTGGGCGGCGGACTTTCGCGGGTGTACCTGAGCGGCGGGTCGTCGCGCATTCCCGGGCTGGTGGAGGTGGTGTCCGGGCGCCTGCGCACCCGCACCGAGCTGGCCTCGCCGCTCCAGCGCCTGCGGGTGCGCAGCGGCGCGGGCACCTTCTTCCCCGTAGACGAGCTGGCCCCCATGCTGATGCTGGCCGTGGGGCTCGCCCTGCGCGGCGCCAACTAGCGCCGGCCTCCGAACGAACCTCCGCCCCGCGCGCCGCGCCGGGGCACCGCCGAACGCCCGGGTACACCCTTGATCCAGATCAACCTTCTCCCCGGCGGCACGCCGAAGCGCGCCTCCGCCGCGCGTGGAGCCCGCACACCGTCGCTGCCCCTGCTGGGGGGCGATCCGCGCGTGGCCGGCGTGGGGCTCGCGGCCCTGCTCCTGGTGATCCTCGCCGGGTTCGGGTGGTGGAAGACCGGCGCCGCGCGAACGGAGCTGCAGGCCAGCGTGGACCGCGAGATGGCCGACTCGGTGCGCCTGGCCCGCACCATCTCGCTGATGGAAACGCTGGACGCGCGCCGCGACACCATCGAGAACAAGATCTCGGTGATCCGCAGCGTGGACGGGCGCCGCTACGTGTGGCCGCACCTGATGGACGAGGTGAGCCGCGCGGTTCCCCCGTTCACCTGGCTCACCAAGCTCGCTACCACCGACGACGCCGAGGCCGCCCCGGCGCCCGCCCCCGCGGACACGGCGAAAAGGGACTCCGGCGCGCGGGTCGCGCCCCCCGAGCCGGAGGGGCCCGCCTTCTCCCTGGAGGGAGCCGCCGGCTCCACGCAGGCGCTGACGCGCTTCATGAAGAACCTGGAGCTGTCGCCGATGATCCGCGACGTCGCGCTGGTGACCAGCGAGCAGACGACCACCGAGGGGCGAACGTACCTGAAGTTCACCCTGGAAGCGCGCTACGAGCAGCCGGACTCGTCGCTTCTGGAGATCGTACCTGTCCTTCCCTCCGGGCGCTGAGCCATGGCACTACCTCCCCTGGACCCGCAGCTTCGCCGCAACCTGATGCTGGGTGGGGTGATGGTGGCCCTGCTGGGCTACCTCTTCTACGACTACGTGTACGCGCCGCGTCGCGCGGAGGTGGACGCGCTCCGCACCCGCGTGGAGGAGCTGGAGACGCGCAATTCCGCGGCCCGCGCCCTCACCCGCGGCGTGGGGACGGACGTGGAGGGGACGCTCGCCACGTACCGCCGGCAGCTGGAGGCGGTGGAGGGGCTGATCCCCTCCGGCGAGGAGCTCCCGGACCTGCTGGACGCCATCTCGGCCGAGGCGCAGCGCACCAGCGTGGAGATCGCGCTGATCCAGCCCAGCGGCGCCACCCAGGAGGAGTACTACACCCGCCGCGCGTACGACATGGCGGTGGTGGGGCGCTACCACGACGTGGGCGACTTCCTGACGCGGGTGGCCTCGCTCCCGCGCATCGTGACGCCGCTGAACCTGACGCTGGCGCCCACCGGGGCGGCGGGCGGCACGGGGGCGGCGTCCAACCCCGGCGCGGCCGACGCCGTCCGGGTGGAGGCGCGCTTCTCCATCGAGACCTACGTGATCCCCAGCACGCCGACGGAAAATGAGAAACCCGCGGAGTAGGGCCGCCCTCGCGGCCGCGGCGCTGGCGCTGGGGCTCGCCGCCCCGGCCGCCGCGCAGCCCGCGGCGCACGCCGACTCGGCGGTGCGCCCCATCGAGAACTACCGCCGCGAGGTGTTCCGCTACCAGCGGGGCGGCCGCCCGGACCCCTTCCAGCCGCTGCTGAGCGCGGCCGACCTGGGGTACCGCGTGGAAGACCTGCGGCTGGCCTCCATCATCTACTCGCCCAACCCGCGGCAGTCGATCGCCGTCTTCACGGTGGGCGACAGCGCCGGCCGCCACCGCCTGCGCACGGGCCAGCGCCTGGGCTCCATCATGGTGCTGGCCATCCACCCGCGCCGCGTGGACGTGCAGGTGAACGACTTCGGGGTTGCGCGGGTGCAGAGCCTCACTTTCCAGCGCACGGCGCGCGCGATCGCGCCCGGCCCCGGCGCGGGCGCCGCGACCGCTCCCGGGGCGACGGCGTCGCAGCCGGTGATCATCCAGGCCCCGGCACCCGCCGCCCCCGCCGCGCCTACGGGCCCGCTGCGCCGCGGCGGGCAGCGCAGGCCGGAGCAGCCCGGTGCGCAGCCGGGCGCCGCCCAGCAGCCGCAGGCGCCGCCCCGCACGCAGCAGCAGCCCCGAACGCAGCCGCGGGGCAGCGGCGCCACGCTGGCGCGCCCTTCGACCGCGCAGACTCCCTGAATCTCCGCCGACGACCCCAAGCTCCCCCACAAGGACTTTCACCATGAGACGTCATCTAGCCGCCGCGCTCATCCCGGCGCTGCTGGCCTCCGCGGCCCCCGGCGTGGCCGCGGCGGACCCGGCGGAAAGCAGCCCTTCCGCGCCGCGCGGCGCGGACGGCAGCATCTCGGCGCTGCGCCTGGAGGGGCGCGGCGGGCGCACCGAGCTCACCGTGGAGATCACGGGGGGCGAGGTCACCTACGAGCACTTCCGCCTTTCCGGGCCTCCCCGGGTGGTGGTGGACATCCGCGGTGCCCGCAGCGACCTGCCTTCCAACCGCTACGACGGGATCCACCGCGGCGGCGTGTCGGCCGTGCGCACCAGCCAGCACGCCGCCGACGTGGTGCGCGTGGTGGTGGACCTGGTGCGCGACGCCCAGTACACGGTGGAGCAGGTGCCCGAGGGGGTGCGCATCGCCATCGCCGCCGGCGCGCCGGAGTTCCAGGCGTGGCGCAGCGGCGGCTCCGCGGCGGCCCCGCGCGTGGCCGCGGAGGCGGCGATCCCGCGGCAGCAGGAACCCCGCCAGCAGCCGCGCCAGCAGCGTCCGCAACAGCGCGCGCGTCCCATATCGGTGACGTTCGAGAACACGGACATGCGCGAGGTGCTGGCCTCCTTCGCCGAGCTCACCGGCCGCTCCATCGTGCCGGGCGCCGAGGTGGGGGGGATCGCGGTGGACTACGTGGCCTTTGACAACCAGCCGTGGGACGAGGCGCTCCGCGCGCTCCTGCAGGCGTACGGGCTGGCGGCCGAAGAGCAGGGTACGGGGATCATCCGCGTCGACAAGATCGAGAACCTCGCCAACCGCGAGCGGAACGAGCCGCTGGTGACGCGCACCTTCCGCATCAACTACGTGCCGGTGGAGGAGATGAGGTCCACGCTGGAGCCGCTCACCAGCGAGCGCGGCACCGTGTCCGTCAACCCCACCACCAACACGCTCATCGCCACCGACATCGCGTCGATCATCAACGACTTCGGGCGCCTGGTGGAGCAGCTGGACGTGCGCACGCCGCAGGTGGCGATCCGCGCCAAGATCGTCTTCGTCAACCGGACGGACGCGGAGGAGCTGGGCGTCACGTACGACCTCAAGGACTCGCGCGGCAACTCGCTGAACCAGCTCACCTCGGTGCCGGACCCGCAGAACCCGGAGCAGCTCACCAACACCAACCTGGTGTCGCTGGGCGGCAGCTCCATCGCGGCGCTGGGGAACGCCAACCAGCGCGTGACCTCGCCGGCGCTGCAGGTGCTCACCTCGCTGGTGCTGGGGCGCTACACGCTGATCGCCTTCCTGGAGGCGCTGCAGTCGGCGGAGCTATCGGACGTGCAGGCGGCTCCCACGGTGACCGTGTCCAGCAACCACGAAGCCTCCATCTGGGTGGGCGAGCGCACCCCCATCCGCGTGGTGGACGTGGGCGGCGGCGGCGGGGCTGGCGGGGGTGGCGGCGTGGGCGGTGCCGCCACGGCCCGCGCGACGGCGCAGCTGGTGGAGACCGGCATCCGGCTGATCGTGACCCCGCAGGTGACCTCCGACCGGCGCGTGCTGCTGACGCTGCACGCGGAGCGCTCCAGCGCGGCGGCCGCGGCCACCGAGATCGGCGTGCAGTTCCTGCAGCAGCAGGGCCAGACGCGCGTGATGGTGCGTGACGGCGAGACGGCGGTCATCGCCGGACTCACCGTGACCGAGGTGACGCGCAACCGGATCGGCATCCCCTTCCTCATGGACATCCCCTTCCTGGGCGTCCTCTTCCGCCGGAGCAGCGACCGCGAGGTAAAGCGCGACCTGCTGATCATGGTCACGCCGCACATCGCGGACGAGAGCGCTTCGTGACCTGTTCCCCGCAGGACCGCTAGCGGGGAACTTCGGTGAGCCGCGCTACACGCCGGCCCCTGCGGGGGCTGGCCTCGCTCCTTGCCCCAGCGCTCGCGCTCGCGGCCGGCGCGGCGGCAACGGCTTCAAGAACCCGGTGGGCTCCGGCAACGAAAAACGGCGGGGGTAGCGGCGTCAACAGCGGGCCGGCCGCCTCCGGCACGACCGCGACGCTCACCATCGAGTTCCCCCGCGAGGGCGCGGCGGACGCCTTTTGCGCGCGAGATCGTCATCCCCGTCGCGATCCCGCGCGCAAAGGTGGACACCACGGTATGGTGGCGGTCTCCTCCGCGACGGGGCCGCTGACGATCGAGGCGGTGGCCACGTCGGGGAGCAACATCCAGGCGACTTCGCGGCCCGTGGCGGTGAAGGATCACCGCACCGCTGGCGGACCGCATCGCCCCGCAGGTGACGTTCAGCACCGACACGACCATGCGCTGGCAGGGCCGCGACACGTGAGCCGCGCTCACCAACATGAGGAACGCCGGGACCACGGACACGCGCCTGGACCTGGGGTTCGACGCGGGGAGCATCGGCCTGAGCGAGACGACCTACGTGGCGACCCAGCACGCGGCGCAACGCGATCGTCTTCGGCGACGGGGTGAGGGAGTTCGGGCGCATCCTGTACTTCCAGCTCCAGGGCGGCAGCACTGGTGGGCTCCAGCCGCGAATCGGGCGACCTGATCGAGAACGCCGCGGACCGGGTGATCGGCCTGGGGCTGAGCTCGGAGGGCTCGCTGGGCGTGGCGGGTGGCAGCCAGGTGTACTTCTTGGACAGCAGCCTGCGCCTGGCGGGGATCACGCGGAGCGTGTCGCCCACCGGCGGCAGCGCCATGCACCCGCTCAACGCCGGCTACCCGGTCAACGACGGGCGGCGGCTGGGCTTCCACCTCGGGCGTGGACGCCAACGGGCCGTACATCGACATCATCGACACGCACAGCTTCGAGACGATCCGGCGGCTGCCGGTGCGCGACCGGGTGACGGGTACGGTGATCGCCGTGCCGGTGCCGCCGGGCGATCCGGAGGCGGCGCTGCTGTACACGACCCGCCTCTTCGTGGCGACCCCTTGG
>JAUJMI010000202.1 GCA_030446945.1 Longimicrobium sp.
GGTTCTGCCCGACCGGGTAGAAGCCCCCGAGGCCCGCCTCCAGCCCCGTCTCGTCCTCGTGGAAGAGGGCGCCGAGCTGGAAATACGGGTTGTAGATCCCGCCGCCGGTCCCCAGTGTCACCCGCCCGCCCAGCTCGAAGCCGTCCGACTTGAAATCGGAGTCGAGGCCGGTGATGTCGTCATCGTCCACGTCGAAGTCGAAGCTGCTCCAGCCGCCGTACACGCCGAAGAGCGGAGTGAGCTGGAACGCTCCCGCGATCCCGAACCCGACTCCCGGTTCCAGCACGTCGGCCGCATCGCCGACGGGCACGCCCAGGTCGAGGCGCCCCTCGATCGAGAGAGGAACCGTGCTCTGCGCCTGCGCCCCCTCCGCCCCGGCGAGCGCCGCCGCCGCGAACACCAGCCCCGCAAAGATCCTCTTCTTCATGGCTCCCCTGTCCCTCATTGGTAGAAGTCACCGTCCGCCGTGGAGGACGGACCCGAGCGCACGCGCCGGACCCCGCCGACCCGCAACCACAAACCCCATAACGACATCACCCCAAACGACGAGTCCCGGCGCATGCGCGCCGGGACTGGAAGGGGGCAAGAACCGGGCAGGAAGGAAAGCAGTGCACCAGGGCCAGTCGTGCCGCGTGTAAGGAGACGGGGGTGAGGGTCGCCCTAGCGCGCCACCCCGCTCAACACCCGGTACAGGTACTCCGCCGCCCACCCGAGCGCCGCCACCGGCACGCGCTCGTTGTCGCCGTGCATTCGGATCTCGTCCTCCTCCGCGAGCGGCATGGGGAGGATGCCGTACGTGGGGATCCCCGCACCGCGCAGCACCGCGCCGTCCGTAGCGCCGGTGGACATGAACGGCAGCACCACCGCGTTCGGCGCCATCGCGCGCGCCGCCGACTCCATCGAGCGGTACAGCTCCGTGGCGACGGGCGACGGGGCGGGCGCCGGGAGCGGGTCCCCCTCCACCGCGAAGCGCACCGACGGCTCACCGCCCACCCGGTTCATCTCGGCCACCACCTGGCGGATGTCCTCGCCGGGGACGATCCGCACGTTGAAGGTCGCCTTCCCCTCCGACGGGATCACGTTGGCGCGGAAGCCGCCGTTGAGCAGGGTGAGCGAGGCGCCCGTACGGAGCACCGCGTTGTGCAGCGGCTCGCGCGAGAGCGTGGCGGCGGCGCGGTCGATCTGCGCCTGCGTTGCGCCGGGGGCCGTCAGCGCCTGCATCGCGGCGCGCATCTCCGCGTTCCGCTCCGTCGCGGCGAGGCGGTTGAAGTAGAGGCGCGTCGTCTCGATGAGGCGCACCGGCGGCTTCCACTCGTGCACGCGGTTCACTGCGCGCGCCAGGGCCGCCAGCGCGTTGCCGGGGAGCGGAACGGAGCCGTGCCCGCCCGTGCCCGTCGCCGTGGCCACGACGTTGTAGTAGACCTTCTCCGTCGTCTGGATGTTGACGGTGCGGATGGCGCCGTCGCGCACGCGGATGCGGCCGCCCTCGTTGAGCGCGAACTCGGCGCCGCCCAGCAGCTCGCGGTGGTGCTCCACCACGCTGTCGATCCCCACCGAGGGGCCGCCCTCCTCCGCCGCCGTCGCCAGGAAGATGACGTCGCGCGTCATCCGCCCGCGGTCGCGCGCGAGCTCCTGCATGGCCACCAGCGCGGCGGCCAGCATCCCCTTGTCATCGATGGCGCCTCGGCCGTACAGGTGCGCGCCGCGAATGGTGGGGACGAAGGGGTTCGTCTCCCACTTCGCGCTGTCGGCGCCCACCACGTCCATGTGCCCCATGACGATGACGGGCTTCTTGGTGGCGCGTCCGGCGCGGAGGCGGGCCACGAAGTTCGCCCGCCCCGGCGCCACGTTCAGCACGTGCGTCTCCACGCCGGGGACGGTGCGGAAGACGGAGTCGAAGTAGGCCGCCGTCAGCGCTTCGTTCCCCGGGGGGTTCTGCGTGTCGAGGCGGATCAGGTTCTGGAGGTGCGCCAGCGTCGCGCGCCCGGTGGCCGCGCGGTCGAAGCCGGCGGGCGCGGGGGCGGCGACGTCGTACTGCGCCGCGGCGGGCGCGGCGAGGAGGGCGGCCAGCCCGGCCGCCGCGAGGGTCTTCTTCAGCATCGATCTTCCGCGTTGGGGTGTGGCGGATGTGTACGCCGCAGGGTCCGCGATGGGTCCAGCGTTCAGAGCGTGTCGCGCACGATCACCAGCGGGACACCCTGCAGCGCGGACGTGGTCAGCGATCCCGTGATGAAGTCGCGGTTCTCGCGCACCACGGCCGCCGTGGTCCCGTTGGCCGGCGCGATGGTGTCCCGCCGGAACGCCGCGTCGAAGGTCAGCGGCACGAACCCCGGCGCGCTCAGCGTCAGGTCCACGTTGGGGAAGCCAAAGATCCCGTCCACCCGCACCGCGACCGACTGCCCCCGCACGCGCACCGTGCCGCTCCCGGAGATCTCCTCCTCGTTCTGCGTGAGGTCGAGGTCGAAGTCGTAGCGGGACGTGTCCGCCAGCGTGGTCCCGGTCCAGCGGCCGGTGACGTCGTACTGGCCGGGGTCGAACTCCTCGCCGCCGCATGCGGCCAGGATGGCGATGAGGGCGAGCCCTGCAAAGAAACGCATTCGGATGTCCATCGGGTGAAGGGAGAACGTGTGCCCGCAAGTTTACCCGCACACCCACTCGGCAACAAGCGGTGACGCGCGCCCGGCAGCCTTCTTGCCCAAAAGACCCGCATGTTCAAGAAGCAGATCCATCAGACGACGCGCTCCGAAGGGCCGTGGGACGGCGGGCGGAGGATCGTGGTGGACTTCCGCACCACCGGCGATCCGGTGCCGGCGGTCCTCCTGGTGCCCCGCGACCGCACGCCCGCCCCGGCCGCGCTGCTCCTGCACGGCTACACCTCGCGCAAGGAGCACATGAGCGAGGGGGTGGGCGCCGCGCTCCTCGAGCGGGGGATCGCGTCGCTCTCCATCGACCTCCCGCTGCACGGCACGCGCAACGACCCCGTGCAGGCGCAGGCGAGCCGCAACCCGCTCGCGCTGGTGAAGATCTGGCGCCAGGCGCTCTCCGAGTGCTCCCTCTCGCTGCGCTACCTCGCCGCCCGCCCGGAGGTGGACGGTGACCGGCTCGCGGTCGCGGGATACTCGCTGGGCTCCTTTCTGGCGGTGCTGGTGGCGGCGCAGGAGCCCTCCGTGCGCGCGCTGGTCCTCGCCTCCGGCGGCGACCTCCCGTCCGGCACGCCGCTGGCCGCCGTGGCGCGCACCGTGGCCGACCCGCTGCGCGCCATACGCAAGCTGGACGGCCGCCCGCTGCTGATGGTCCACGGCCGCGGCGACCGCACCATCCGCCCGGACCAGGCGGAGCGCCTCTTCGCCGCCGCGCAGGACCCCAAGGAGCTGCGCTGGTGGAACGCCGGCCACATCCTCCCCCCCGCCGCCATCGGCTACGCCGCCGACTGGCTCGCCGAGAACCTGGACGAATCCGAGGAGCGCACGGGGACGGGCGGCTGAGGGGGGCTCGCTCAGGAGTGAATAAATTCGCCGCTGGAACCACACGCAGTCCGCCTCCGCGGACTGGGCGCGGTTCTCGAGCGGGCTTCAGCCACCTTCCCGTGGTTCCGGCCGGGGGCTTCAACTCCGTTTTCCCCGGTTCGCGCGGTTGGCCCAAGCTGGCCAGCCCTCGGCCCGCCCCTGGCACCGCCTGTGCTATGAGAGGCGGCCCCACAATCGGCAGGCGCGGAGCCCGGGAAGGCGAGAGGACCGATGGTGGATCAGCAGGAGCACCCGGACGGGGGCGATCGGCAGCCGGAGCAACGCGTGCCGCGCCACGAGGGAGAGAAGCCCATCGCGCTGGTGGACGGCTCCAACGTGGCCCACTCCGGCGAGGGCGAACGGGCCCGGCTGCAGAACATCGACATCGTGGTGGAGAAGCTGATCGTAGATGGATACAGGCCGATCGTGGTGGTGGATGCGGCGCTCCGCCATCAGATCGACAACCGGCCGCTGTACGAACAGCAGGTAGGGGATGGAAAGATCCGTCAGGCCCCCGCCGGCACGGACGCGGACTACTTCCTCCTCTCCTTTGCGCGCGAGCTCGACGCCTCGATCGTGAGCAACGACCGCTTCCGCGACCGGCAGGAAGTCTTCCCCGACGCACACGAGCGGATGATCCGCTACATGATCGTCGCCGACGAGGTGGTGTTCGAGCGGCGCAACAAGCGGCGCTAAGCCGCGCGCGCCGCGGACGCAGACCGGCGCCCTCTCAGCGGAACCGCGGGAGGGCGCCGTCGTTCGTGATGCGGCGGCGAAGCTCAGGCGCCGAACTGCGCGAATCCCACCAGGTTCCCCGCGGGCTCACGCACAAAGATCTCGTCGGCGCCGTACGGCGTCTTCCTGCGCGGTACCACCCGCTCCACCCCTTCCAGCGCCCGCTCCACCGCGTCCAGGTCGTCCACCTCGATGAACAGGAACGAGCCCTCCATCGGCATCCGCTCCGCGAGCGCGGGAGCATCGGCCTGCACGCTGTCGCGCGTCTGGTACATCACCTCCACGCCGTCCTTTTGCAGGATCAGGAAGCCGAGGCGCTCGTCGTGAGGCACCTCGGCGGTCCGCGCGAAGCCCAGGCGATCCTCCCAGAAGGAGAGCGCGGGCTCGATCCGCTGGACGTAAAGGATCGGGGTCAGCTTTTTCATGGCGGGCATACGTGTCGTTTCGGTTGCAGGTGAGTGGACCGCTCGCACCGCGTTACGGCGCACCGGCCACGGACGCTCGTACGCCGGCCAGGGCGGCGCGGATCGTGTTCGCGGTACAGGGGCGGGGTCCTGGGGGAGACGATAAGGCGCGGCCGGGCGGCGGACAACGGGGACGGGGAGCTTGTGGCCGGGGAGCGGCTTCGGTTACAATGGTGGCCCGCACCGCCCCCGCGGGCGCCTTCCCCGCACCGCCACGCAGAGCCTTCAGGTTGAGAGATGTAGCGCTGTACCACGGCGACGGCCACGGCTGGATCGAGGTCGTAACCGGAGTGATGTTCAGCGGAAAGTCCGAGGAGCTGATCCGCCGCGTCCGCCGCGCGCTGATCGCCCGGCGCCGGGTGCAGCTCTTCAAGAGCGCCCTGGACGACCGCTACGAGGGAGTCACGCGCGTCAGCACGCACAACGGCGCCGGCGTCGATGCGGTCCCCGTGCGCGACAGCCGCCAGGTGCTGGAACAGGCGCACCCCGAAACCCGCGTCTTCGCCGTGGACGAGGTGCAGTTCCTGGACGACGGCATCGTGGACGTAGTCCAGCTCCTGGCCGATCGCGGGGCGCGCATCATCGTAGCCGGAACCGACCTGGACTTCCGCGGCGAGCCCTTTGGCCCCATGGCCCGGCTGATCGCGGTGGCGGAGACCGTGGACAAGCTCCACGCCATCTGCGTGCTGTGCGGCAACGCCGCCACTCGCAACCAGCGGCTGGTGAACGGCGAGCCCGCTCCGTACGAGGCGCCGGTGATCCAGGTGGGTGGGCAGGAAGCGTACGAGGCGCGCTGCCGCCGCTGCCACGAGGTCCCCTCCGCCACGCGCGACCAGACGTCGCTGCTGGACGCGCTGGGGACCGGCGCGCACCAGGCGGTGGTGCTGACGCACGAGAGCCTGCGCCACCCGGCGTAGGCACCGGCCGAACAGCAAAAGAGGTTTCTCTGTGGCTTGTAGTTCCCTCTGTGCCTCTGTGTGAGGCTTTTCCTTCAGTCGTCCTCGTACAACCGCCGCTCCTCGTCGCGCAGGATGCGTGTGAGCGCGTCCTCGAACGACACCCGCTCGCTCATGGCCGTGGCCTGCGCGTGGATCCAGAGCTGCCGCATCACCACGCCCAGCAGCGACACGCCGAGCCCCTCGCGCGTGCGCCGCATCTCCGCCACGCGACGCGCCAGGGGGAGGATCTCCTCCGGGATGTCGTCCTCCGCGGGCACGTAGGCGGCGCCCGCCGTCTCGGGAGTGCGTCCGTCCCCCTCCGGCACCGTCGGGCGCCCGCGCGCGGCCCAGCGCCGGGGGTCGCGCGCCACGCGCAGCGCCAGACTGCCGTCCGCGAACGGCTGCCACCACTCCACCAGCCCGCCGAGCAGCTCGTCCAGCAGCTTCTCCACCGACACCCGCACCGGCCCCTTGCGCCCGGGGGGGCGCCCGCGCTCCACCACCAGCAGGAGGTCGGCGCCGGGCTCCTCGTGCGCGAAAGTCTGGATCCAGCGCAGCGCCCGCACGCGCGCCGTCTCCGGCCCCTCATTCTGCAGGTCCAGGCGGCGGGTGGGCGGGTAGTGGCGCGCCTCGTACTCGCGGGCAAGCTCGTTCAGTCGCGTCAACGCGGGCTCCTCGCTCGGGGGTACGACGGCCCGCCGTTGCACGGAAAGGGCCGCGCCGGGAACGCGGATTGCACGGCAACCCCCGTTGAGCACAAGGACGCGGCCCGAGGCGGGCGCGCACACCGCAAGGAGGGGGAACGATGGCACGCTACGACCGGGGATACGACTACGGCCTGCGCGGCTTCCAGGAGACGGCGGGCCCGCAGCGCCGCCGGGTGACGGCGCAATTCGTGGATCACATGCGCGGCTCCGGCGAAGATCCGCGCGACCTGCGCCCGCAGCGGGACATCCGCCGCGGGGTGCACGCGTACGGAAACGACTACGATCGCCCCGGCATGCGCGCCGGCTGGCAGCCGCACGTGAACCGGGTGACCGCCCGTTACAACCTGGACTACGTCCGCGAGCAGCACCCGGGCGAGCACCCCATCAACCCCAACCCGTACGGCGGGGACATGGAGTGGCGCGTGGGGGACTTCAACCAGTACCAGCGCCCGTACCAGACCAAGGGCGGCTCCAGCACCTACCGCGGCGGCGGGCGCCCGGTGGGCTGGGAGCGCGACCG
>JAUJMI010000203.1:0-4837 GCA_030446945.1 Longimicrobium sp.
CCGCCCGCGCCGAGGACGGCAAGGACGACGTGGACACCGCCCGCCGCCGTGGCTCGGACAGCGCGGAGACGAAAGCGGCCGCCGCGGACGAGGCGCGCCCCACCCGCCGCTCCACCGACAGCGCCGCCGCCCGCCGCACCAGCGAGCGCGTGGCGAGCCGCTCCGCATCTTCCGATGACGAGCGCCCGTCCCCCAGCCACCCGCGCCGCACGGAGCGCGAGGACAGCTCCCGTACGCGCCGCGCCTCCGACGACGAGCGCCCGCGCACGCACACGGTGGAGCGCGGCGAGACGCTACGCGGCCTGGCCGAGAAGTACGGTGTGACCGTCGCGCAGCTGCGCGAGGCCAACGACATTCCCGCCGGCAAGGGCGTGGAGCTGGGGATGCGCCTGCGCCTGCCGCGCGTCGCGAGCTCCTCCGCCCCTCTCGCCGCCGCATCCGAGCGGGCCGCCCGCACCCGCGGGTCGGACGGCGAGGGGCCGAGCACCACCTCGCGCTCGTCGACTTCGGCGCGCACCAGCACCCCGGAGCGCCGCACCACGCGCTCCGATTCCTCCACGCGCCGCGCATCCGACGAGGCGCCGCGCAGCCGCACGGGATTGGAGCGCCGCGCATCGAGCGACGACGAGACTCCGCGCGCGCGCCCCACCACCGAGCGCCGCGACTCCGCCGCCACGCGCCGGACCGCTTCGGCCACCCGCGACACGGCGTCGAAGACCCGCACCACCTCCGCGCGACGGGACTCCTCCGCGACGCGCCGCACCGCGTCGGTTCCGCGCGACTCGTCGGCATCGAAGACGCGCAGCGCCAGCCGCGACTCGTCCGCCGCCCGGAGCCGCAGCGTCTCCGCTCGCGACTCCTCGGCTTCGCGGAGCCTTGCCGGGCGCGGCGGGCGCGATTCCACCGCGTCCCGGGCGCGGGCCTCGTCCGCGAGCCGGGACTCGGCCTCGACACGCTCGCGAACGGCATCCGGCGAGACGAAGCCCCGCGCCACCGCCTCCGAGCGCGCGGAGGGGAGCACGCGCCCGAGCGTATCCGCGAGCGAGACGCCGCGGCCGGCGCAGCACACCGTGAAGAGCGGCGAGACGCTCTTTGGCATCGCGCGCCAGCACGGCGTCACGGTCCCGGCGCTGCGCGCGGCCAACGACATGGGCGAGGACGCCACCCTCCAGCCCGGCCGGAAGTTGCGCATCCCGCGAAGCTGAGCAGCCAGCACCGCACGAACACGGAGGGCTCCGCGGGCGATTCTCCCCGCGGAGCCCTCCGCGCCATCCTACTCAGAACCGGATCGCCTTTCCGCCCCTCTCTCGACAACAGAGGCGCAGCCTCTCCCGTTATCGGGAGAGGGGGCAGCGAGGAACGAGCGGGGGTGGGGGCTCGGGGAGGGCCCGTGCGCCCCCTCCGCCCGGCGGTTATATTCCCCATCTTTCTCGTCATTCCCGTGTAAGTCCCGAGCCCGCGCAGCACGCAGCCGATGAAGAAACACCCCGAGCTTCCCGCGTCCACCACGGCGCTCGAAGAGGAGATCCTGGGCCGCTGGCAGGCGGAAGACACCTTTCGCCGGAGCCTGGAGCGCACCCGCGACGGGCAGCCCTTCGTGTTCTACGAGGGCCCGCCGACCGCCAACGGGCGCCCCGGGATCCACCACGTCTTCTCGCGCGCCATCAAGGACTCCGTCGCCCGCTTCCGCACCATGCAGGGGCGCCACGTCCCGCGCATCGCGGGGTGGGACACGCACGGACTTCCCGTGGAGATCGAGGCGGAGAAGCGGCTGGGGATCAGCGGCAAACGGCAGATCGAGGAGATCGGCATCGCGCGCTTCAACGAGGTGTGCCGCGAGAGCGTGCTCACCTACACGGACGAGTGGGAGCGCTTCTCCGCGCGCATCGGCTACTGGCTGGACTACTCGCGGCCGTACGTCACCTATCAGCCGGAGTACATCGAGTCGGTCTGGTGGCTGCTGAAGCAGATCGCCGACCGCGGACTGGTCTATCGCGGCCACAAGATCCTTCCGTACTGCCCGCGCTGCGGCACCGGCCTCTCCAGCCACGAGGTCGCGCTCGGCTACAAGGATGTCAAAGACCCGTCGCTCTACGTCACCCTGCCGATCCTGAAGGCGGACGGCACCGAGGACGGGCGCGAGTTCCTGGTGTGGACCACCACCCCGTGGACGCTGGTCTCCAACGTCGCGCTCGCCGTCAACCCGGAGCTGGAGTACGCGGAGGTCGACTGGGAGGGCCGCACGCTGGTGCTGGTCGCCGCGCGCGTTCCGGCGCTCTTTGGGGCGGAGACGAGCGTGCTGCGCACCTTCTCGGCGTCCGAGATCGTGGGGCTGCGCTACCGCAGGCCGTTCGAATGGGTGGAGCTGACGGCGTTCGCGGACGAGGAGGTGCGGCGCGGGTGGCACGTCCTCCCCGCCGACTTCGTCTCGGCCGAGGACGGCACGGGGATCGTGCACATGAGCCCCGCCTTCGGGGCGGACGACTACGCGGTGTGCCGCGAGCACGGCCTCCCCGTCCTGCAGCCGGTGGACGACCGCGGGGCCTTCCGCGCGTCGCTGCCGCTGGTGGGCGGCAAGTTCGTAAAGGATGCGGACACCGACCTCGTCATCGAGCTCAAGAAGCGCGGCCAGGTCTTCCGCAGCACGAAGGAAGAGCACAGCTACCCGCACTGCTGGCGCTGCCAGAGCCCACTCCTCTACATGGCGCGCGACTCGTGGTTCATCCGCACCACGGAACTGCGCGAGAAGCTGCTCTCCAACAACGCCGCGATCCGCTGGTTCCCGCCCGAGGTGGGGAGCGGGCGCTTCGGCGAGTGGCTGGAGAACAACGTGGACTGGGCCATCTCGCGCACCCGCTACTGGGGGACGCCGCTCCCCTTCTGGGTGTGCGACGAGCACCCGTCGCACCTGGAGTTCGTCGGCGGCTTCGACGAGCTCCGCGAGCGCACGGGGCTCACGAAGCTGCCGGACCCGCACCGCCCGTACGTGGACGACCTGACCTGGCCCTGCGCGCAGTGCGCCGGCACCATGCGCCGCACGCCGGAGGTGGTGGACGTGTGGTTCGACTCCGGGGCCATGCCCTTCGCGCAGCACCACTTCCCGTTCGAGAACCAGGAGACGTTCGAGGCGCAGTTTCCCGCCGACTTCATCTGCGAGGGGGTGGACCAGACGCGCGGGTGGTTCTACTCGCTACTCGCCATCTCCACGCTGCTGGGGCGCGGGCCGTCGTTCCGCAACGTGATCGTCAACGACATGGTGCTGGACGCGGAGGGGCTCAAGATGTCCAAGTCCCGCGGCAACATCGTGAACCCGTGGGAGGCGATCGAGCAGTTCGGCGCGGACGCGGTGCGCTGGTACATCCTCACCTCGTCGCACCCGTGGATCCCCAAGCGCTTCGATCCGGAGGGCGTCAAGGAGGTCCAGCGCAAGACGTTCGATACGCTGCGGCAGACGTACCGCTTCTTCGCGCTCTACGCCGACCTGGAGGGCTGGACGCCGGGCGGCGACGATCCCAAGGTGGGGGAGCGGTCGGTGCTGGATCGCTGGCTCCTGTCGCGCCTGTCGTCGGTCACGGCGGCGGTCGGCGCGCACATGGAAGGGTACAACCTGACGCACGCGGTGCGCGCCATCGCGGACTTCGTGGTGGACGACCTGTCCAACTGGTACGTGCGCCGCTCGCGCGACCGCTTCTGGGGAAGCGCCGACCGCGCCGACACCCGCGCCGCCTTCGCGACGCTGCACGAGGCGCTGGTCACCGTCACGCGGATGATGGCCCCCGTGGCGCCGTTCCTGGCCGACTGGCTGCACCGCGCGCTCTGCGAGGACGCCAGCGTGCACCTGGCCGACTACCCGGTGGCGGATACGGCGCGCATCGACGCGGAGCTGGAAGGCGGGATGGAAGCCGTGCGCGTGCTCAGCACCCTCGGCCGGGCCGCGCGCGAGACGGTGTCGATCCGCGTGCGCCAGCCGCTGGCCAGGGTCTACTGCGTGGTGCCCGCCGGCGTGCGCGCGGACGAGGACCTTCTCGCCATCCTGCGCGACGAGCTCAACGTCAAGGAAGTGGCGTTCATGGACCGCGCGGAGGAGCTGGTCACCTTCAGCGCCCGTCCCAGCTTCAAGGCGATCGGCGCGAAGTTCGGCAAGGCGACCCCGCGCGTGGGAGCCGCCATCCGCGACCTCACCTCCGAGGCCATCGCGGCGTTCCGCGGCGGCGCGCCCCTCACCGTGCAGGCCGACGGCGAGACGTACACCCTCAGCGGCGACGAACTGGAGGTGGTGCAGGGCGCAAAGGGCGACTTCGTGGTGCAGGCGGAGGGCGGCTACACCCTCGCCCTCGATCCCACCCTAACCTCCGAGCTACGCGCCGAGGGGCTGGCGCGCGAGGTGGTCAACCGCGTGCAGAAGCTGCGCAAGGACACCGGGCTGGAGGTATCCGACCGGATCCGGCTGGGGGTGTTCGGCGGGGCGGAGCTGACCGGGGCGGTGGAGCGGTTCCGCGCGCTGGTGGCGGGCGAGACGCTGGCGGTGGAGATTGAGACGGGACCCGAGCCGCGCGCGGGCGGGTACGAGGCGGTCCGCGAGGTGGACCTGGACGGAGTCATGGCGACGATCGCGCTGGTCCGCGTCGCGCCCACTCAACCCAAGTGAGATGAACGAGACGCTGATGACGCAGAGTGAGCCGGCCCGCACCGCCCACACCGACACGCCGGCCGAGGCGCGCAGCAAGGCCGCGCTCTACGTCGGGATGGTCGCGGGCGTGGTGATCGTGGACCAGATCACCAAGTTCATCGTCGAGAGCAACATGCGCCTGTACGACCCGCAGCCGGTGCTGGGCGA
>JAUJMI010000203.1:4937-6814 GCA_030446945.1 Longimicrobium sp.
AGTTCATCGTCGAGAGCAACATGCGCCTGTACGACCCGCAGCCGGTGCTGGGCGACTTCTTCCGCCTGACCTTCATCTACAACCGCGGCGCCGCCTTCGGCATCCATGTGGGCGGCTGGTCGCGCATCGTCTTCATGCTGCTGGCGGTGGTCGCCACCATAGCGCTGGCGATGATGTACCGCTCCACCCCCTGGAGCGACCGGGCCCGCCTGATCGCCATCGCGGGGGTGACGGGCGGAGCGATCGGCAACCTGATCGACCGGGTGCGCTCGTCGCGCGGGGTGGTGGACTTCTTCGACGTGGGGGTGGCCGGCCTGCGCTGGCCGGTGTTCAACGTGGCGGACATCTTTGTCACCTGCGGCGCGCTGGTGCTGGCCTACTCGCTCTGGCGCGAGGAGCAGCACGTAGAGCGCGAGCGGGATGCCGCGCGCTGAAGAGACGCGCGAGCTGCTCGCCGGCGCCGACGCCGGCGAGCGGCTGGACAGCTGGCTGGCGGCGCGGCTGGAGACCTCGCGCTCCCGCGCCGCGCAGTGGATCGAAGAAGGACGCGTCCTTCTGAACGGCGCCGCCCCCAGGAAGCGCGACAAGCCCTCCCCCGGCGACCGCATCACCGTCACCCTCCCCGCGCCCGAGCCCTCCGCGCTCGCGGCGGAGGAGATCCCGCTCGACGTCGTCTACCAGGACTCTGACCTCCTCGTCCTCAACAAGGCCGCGGGGATGGTGGTGCACCCCGCCCCCGGGCACTCCACCGGCACGCTGGTCAACGCCCTGCTGCACGCCGTGGGCGACCTGTCGGGGATCGGCGGGGTGCTGCGCCCCGGCATCGTGCACCGCCTGGACCGTGACACCAGCGGCCTGATGATCGTCGCCAAGCACGACGACGCGCACCGCACCCTCTCCGACGCGCTGAAGCGCCGCGAGATCCGCCGCGCCTACCTGACCGCCGCCTGGGGGCACCTGGCCGAGGAGCGGATCACCGTCGACGTCCCCATTGGCCGCCACCCCACCGATCGGAAGCGGATGGCGGTGGTGCAGGGCGGGCGCCGCGCCGTCACGCACTTCCAGCTCCTGGAGCGCTGGCGGGCCGCCGACCTGGTCCGCGCCGACCTGGAGACGGGGCGCACGCACCAGATCCGCGTGCACCTCCTCTCCCTCGGCCACCCGGTCGTCGGCGACGCCACCTACGCCTCCGAGCGCCACAAGGGCGTGTCCGGCCCCGACCGCACCTGGGCCGCGGGCCTGGCGAAGCGGGTGCGCCGCCAGTTTCTGCACGCCTACGAGCTGCGCTTCCGCCATCCGCGCACGGGGGAGGAACTGGCGTTCCAGGCGCCGTTGCCGGTGGAGCTGGAGGCGGCGGCGGAGTGGGCGAGGAACGGCGGGGGAACGGGGACCGGGGAACGAGGAACGGGGGGCGCGGGGTCGCCGGTGGACTGAAGCCCCGTCATCGCCGGCCCTCTCCCCCCTCGTGCCTCGCTGCCCCTCCCCCAAAACGACCTGGGGGTTGGGCGCACGCACACATGGGTGCGGGGGTGCACAGGGCGGCGCGGCCGAGGGCACGGGCAGCCGTGGGGCGACCCCCACGAGGTTGGTGCGTGATGCGGGGCTCGAGGCGGGGCAGGGGAGGGCAGGCACGCGGGTCTGCCGCGACGAGGCATCTGTTCGCGCGACGGGCGGCGGAGCCGCGTCGGACACGGGCGCGATAAATCGCGCCCCTACGAGTTCTGCGCGAACCGCGGGCGGGGGAGGGGCTGCCTCGGCCGCTTGCTGTCGCCTCTCATTCCCATTCCCATTCCCCATTCCCCATTCCCCATTCCCCATTCCCCATTCCCCCGCAGTCCCCCCGTCCATTTCTTGACCCCGCCCCCACCCCCCGCTAT
>JAUJMI010000204.1 GCA_030446945.1 Longimicrobium sp.
ACCCGCTCCCCGTCGAGCACGTGCACGTCCCCGGCGAGGAGCCGATCGCGACGGGTTAGGGGGCGCAGGCCCCCACCCCCGCTCGTCACCTCGCGGCCCCTCCCCCAATAACAACCTTGGGGGAGGGGCGTTTGCGTGCTTCTGTGGCGCGGCTGCAAGGGGGCGGTGCGAGGCGGGCACGGGCAGCCCCGTGGGAGCCCGGTGGGACTGCCCCTAAGGGATTGGCGCGCAGGGCGGGGGGTCGAGGCGGGGCAGGTGGCGGGCAGACACGCAGGTCACACGCAGGTCTGCCCCTACGAGATCCGTACGTCACGCCAAGTCACGGGGGGACCGGAGGGTGGGCGCGATAAATCGCGCCCCTACGGTTTTGGGCGAAGCGCAAGCATCGGCGCGACGCGCGGATATATGCAAACGCCCCTCCCCCAGCAGTTTGGGGGAGGGGCAGCGAGGAACGAGCGGGGAGAGGGCCTGCAGGGGACGCGGCCGGGGCTGACGGCCGCCGCTCATCGTTCACACCTCCCACGCCCGCACCTCCGGCGCCCCGCCCGCCACCGGCAGCACCAGGTACGTGTAGCTCCGGATCCAGTCGCCCGAGTTGGCGTAGAACCGGCCCGGCACCACCTCCACCACCTCCGGCACGTGCGCGTGGCCCGCGACCACCAGCTCAACGTGCGGCATGCGCGCGAGCTGCTCCTCCGCCCAGCCGCGAATGAAGGCCGCGCGCCCCTTGGCCGCCTGGTCGCCGGAGTCGGCCTTGTGCTCGGTGGTCGAGGCGAGCCCCGCGATGCGACGCCCCGTGTCCGGGTGGAGGCGGCGGAAGGCGGCGATGGAGGCGGGGTGGCGGATGACCTTGCGCAGCGCGCGGTACTTGTAGTCGCCGCGCCCCACGCCGTCGCCGTGCGCTACGAGTGCGCGCCGCCCGCCCAGTTCCATCTCCACCGGCCCGTCCAGCAGCGTCACCCCCACCTCGTCGCGCAGGAAGGAGCCGGCCCAGGCGTCGTGATTCCCGCCCACGAACGACACGGGCACGCCGGCCTCCACCACGTCCGCCAGCTTCGCGACGACGCGGAAGTGCTCGCGGAGGATGACGGATCTGTACTCGAACCAGAAGTCGAACAGGTCGCCGTTGATGAGGAGCGAGCCGGCGTGCTCGGCCGCGTGGTCGAGGAAGCGGCGGAAGGCGCGCTCCGTCTCTCGCGGAACCGCGCCCAGGTGGATGTCGGAGACGATGTAGGCGGGCTTGCTCTGCATGGCGGGCCAAGCTACCCGGCGCGCGGGGCGTCCACAAGCCGCGCGGTTTGACACCGCGCGGCGCCGCCGGGTAGCTTCCGCCGCATGCCACGCCCACCCTCGACCCTCCGCCGATGACGGCCGCCGCGCCCTCCTGCACCATCGAGTTCCGCGTCCGCTATTCGGAGACGGACCAGATGGGGATCGTCTACCACGCCGACTACCTGCCGTGGTGCGAGGTAGGCCGCACGGAGCTGATCCGCCGCCTGTGGAAGTCGTACGCGCTGGTGGAGCGCGAGGAAGGCGTCCTCCTCGCCGTCACCGACGTGTCGCTGCGCTACCACGCGTCGGCGCGCTACGACGATCGGGTGCGGGTGACTACGACGCTGGAGCAGGTCCGCTCGCGCGCCATCGCCTTCACCTATCTTGTGGAGCGGGTGGATGAGGACGGGAGCACCAGCCGTCTCGTTTCCGCGCGCACGGGGCTGACCGCCATCGACCGCGACGGCAACCTGCGCTCGCTGCCGCCCTCGCTCCTCGAAGCGTTTCGCAACTCCGCACCGCAGGAGGTGGGATGATCGTGCCGCGCCAGACCACCATCGCCATCCTCCTCCTCGTCGCCGCCTGCGCCCCCGCCACGAGCGGCCGGGGCACGCCCGCACCCGCGCCGTCGAGCCCACGGAAGGCTGCGGAGCCGGGCTCGACCGAGGTCGCCACGCGCCTCCTGCGCCTGGAGGACCGCCGCGAGTACGACGCTGGCGCGCTGGAATCCGCCGCCGCGTCCGCGAGCACGGCGGATCGCCGCCGCGCCGCGCTCGCCGCCGGCCGCATTCGCGACCGACGCGCGGTACCGCTCCTGGGACGCCTGCTCGCGGACGCGGACACCTCCGTCGCGGCGACGGCGGCGTTCGCGCTGGGGCAGGTCGCGGACAGCGCCGCGGTCCCGCTCCTCGCGCCCTACGTGACGGCGCAGCGGGTCGCGACCACGCCGACGGTGGTGGGCGAGGCGGCGCTCGCGCTGGGGAAGATCCGCACGCCGGCGGCGCGCACGGCCGTCGAGAGCTTCCTGCTGGCGGCGCCTCGCACCGGCACCGGGGTGCGCGAGGCGGTGAGCCTGGCGCTCCTTTCCGTCTACCGCTTCCCGCACCCGTCGGACCCGGCGCCCATCCTTCCCTGGCTGGAGTCGCAGGACACGGCGATCCGCTGGCGCGCGGCGTATGCCCTCACGCGCCGCCCCGATCCGCGCGGCACGGCGGCGCTCTTCCGCTTCGCAAAGGATCCGGACGTGCTGGTGCGCTCCTTTGCGATCCGCGCCCTCACCGCGCCGCTCGCGGACAGCGCCGGGGCCGGACAGGCGCGCGCGCTTCCCGTCATCCTCGCCGCCACGCGCGATGCGGATCACGCGGTCAGCGTCAGCGCGGTGCGCGCGCTCGGCACCTACGCGGCTCCGGAGTCCATCTCCGAGCTGGAGCGCCTCCTCTGGAGCCCCGACGCGTACCTCGCCATCACCGCGGCCGAGTCGCTGGGCCGGCTTGCGGCACGCGCGCCCGGGTCCGCCGGAGCGCTCCGCGCGGTGGCGCTGAACGCGAGCGCCCCCGTGGCGCTGCGCACCGCGGCCATAGCCGCGCTGGCCGAAGTGGCGCCCGCGCAGGCCCGCGAGGTCGCCGCCAGCCTCGCGCGGGAGCCGGGGTGGCGCATCCGGGCCGCCGCCGCACGCGCCTACGCCGAGATCGGCGACCGTGAGGCACTGGCGGCGCTCGCGCGTGCTGTGGAGGGCCGCGTGGGTGCCATCGCAATCGAGGCGGCGGTCGGTGCGGCGGGAGATACGGCGGTGGCGTCCCTCCGCAACCTCCTCATCGAGTCGCTCGGCGCGCGCGACGTGATCCAGCGCACGAACGCCCTCACCGGCCTCGGCAAGCTCGCGGACCCGGCCACCCTCCCGGTGCTCCTGGACGCGTACGACCGCGCCCGCGCCGATTCGATGAACGACGCCGCCCTCGCCGCCGTGGATGCGCTGGGGGAGCTCGCGAAAAAGGACCCGTCGGCGGCACGCTCCTTCTTCGCGCGATTCCAAAGATCCGGCGACTACCTCGTGCGTCAGCGCGCCGCCGCCGCGTTCGGTGACACGATGGCGGCGCGCGCATGGGGCCCCGCGCTCCCTGTCGAGGGGCGCCAGCAGGCCGAATACGCGCGCCTCGCGGCGACCTACGAGATCCCGGGTGCGCGCCCGCATGCCCGCATCGTCACGAGCCGCGGCACCATCGAGGTCGAGCTCTTCGGCCCCGACGCACCCGGGACGGTCGACAACTTCCTGACGCTGGCGCGGGCGGGATACTTCAATGGGCAGGAGTGGCCGCGCGTCGTCCCCAACTTCGTGATCCAGGGCGGCGATCCGCGCGGGGACACTTCGGGCGGTCCGGGGTATGCCATCCGCGACGAGATCAACCGCCACCTGTACGGCACCGGAACGCTGGGGATGGCGCTCTCCGGGCCGGACACGGGGGGGAGCCAGTGGTTCATCACCCACTCGCCGCAGCCGCACCTGGACGGCACGTACACCGTCTTCGGGCGGGTGGTGAGCGGGATGGAGGTGGTGAACCGCATCGTCCCCGGCGACCGCATCCTACGGATAGAGGAAGTGAAGTGAAGATCGAGACACCGAGCATCATACTGGCGGCCCTGGCGCTTGCCGCCTGCGGTCCGGCCACGACCAACGCGCCGGCGGCGGGAGGATCGCCCGCGCCGGCCACGGAAGCGACGCGCCAGGACCAGGCCGCCATCGCCGCGCAGCTGCAGCGCGCCACGCTGCCATCGTCCCCGCGCCAGGCCAACTTCACCTGGGCGCTGGACGAGTCGGGAGCGCGCTTCAACGGCCGCGGAGTGGCACGCTTCCGCGCGCCGGACCGCTTCCGGATCGACCTCTTCGGCCCGCGCGGCGAGACGTACTTCGCCGCCGCGCTGGTGGACGAGACGCCGCGCATCCCGGCCGCGATCGATCAGCAGCGCTTCCGCTTCCCTTCGCCCGCGCTCCTCTGGGCGACAGTGGGTGTCGTGCGCCCGCCGAGCACGGCACGGTTGGTGGACGCAACCAGCTCCGCCGACGCGACGATGGTCCGCTACGACCTGGGCGCCGAGGGCACGCTGGAATACCGCGCCCGCAACGGAGTGCTCCAGACCGTCCGCAGGCTGCGTGGCGGTGGCGTGCAGGAGTCGATCGATCTGGACCACGGGGCGGGCAACAGCATCCGCAGTGCGCGTTACCGGGAGTGGAACGCGCTCCGTACACTGAACCTTACGCTGGATTCGACCAACGATGTGGCATCCTTCTCGGAAGACATCTGGAGCCCGCCGGGCACTGCGCGGTAGCATCCTGCTGGCGTTGTCGGTCTCGCTCTCCGGGTGCATGTACCAGCTCACCGGAGGCGGGCTGCCGCCCAACATCCGCACCGTCTACGTGGAGCTGTTCGAGAACACCACACCGGACGAGGCGCTCCGCGGTGATGTGCAGCGCGCACTCCGGCAACGGCTTCCGCGGGAGCTGGGGGTGCGCCTGGCCGCGCAGGCCTCGGCCGACGCCATCATCCGCGGCAAGCTGAGCGGCTATGACGAGACCACGCTCAACATCGCGGCGCAGGAGCAGAGGGGCGGGCGGGTGCAGCCGGTGCAGCGGCGTCTGCAGATCACCTTCGACGCGGAGGTCTTCGACGTGCGCGCGGACAAGGTGATCTGGCGCGGCAACAACATCTCCGCGTTCGGCGACTACAACCCAAGCAATCAGTCGATCAACGTCGCGCGGGAGAAGGCGGTGGTCGACATCATCCAAAAGGTGGTGCAGGGAGCGCAGTCACAGTGGTAGCCGGCACGCTCCTCCGCATCGCGTCGCGCGGCAGTCAGCTGGCGCTCTGGCAGGCGCACGCCGTGGAGCGCGCCCTGCTGACCGCCGATCCGGACGCCGAGGTGCGCATCGAGGTGGTGAAGACGATCGGCGACAAGATCCTCGATGTCCCGCTCGCGAAGATCGGCGACAAGGGGCTCTTCACCAAAGAGCTGGACCAAGCGCTCCTTTCGGGCACCGCGGACCTGGCCGTGCACTCACTCAAGGACGTGCCCACGCGCCTCCCGGACGGCCTGACGATCGCCGCTATCACCGTCCGCGAAGACCCGCGCGACGTGCTGATCCTCGCGCCCGGCCGCACCGGCTCGCTCGCGGAGCTGCCAGCGGACGCGCGGGTGGGGACCAGCTCGCTGCGTCGGCGCGCCCAGCTCCAGGCGCGGCGGGCGGACCTGGAGGTGCTCGACCTGCGCGGCAACCTCAACACGCGTCTCGCCAAGCTGGACCGCGGGGAGTACGAAGGGATCATCCTCGCCGCCGCCGGCGTGCTGCGCCTGGGGTGGGAAGACCGCATCTCCGAGCTCCTCGATCCCCCCGACTGGCTCCCCGCGGTGGGGCAGGGCGCCCTCGCCGTAGTCGCCCGCTCGGACGACGAACCGCTCCTCCAGCGCCTGCGCGGCCTCGACCACGCCCCCACCGCCGCCGCCACCGCGGCGGAGCGCGCCTTCCTGCGCGCCCTGGAAGGCGGCTGCCAGGTCCCCATCGGCGCCCTGGGCGAGCTCCGCGGCGCGCGCCTGACGCTGCACGGCCTCGTCGCCTCCACGAGCGGCGACACGATCCTGCGCGCCTCCGCCGAGGGCGCGCCGGAAGCGGCCGCCGAGGTGGGCCGCGGCCTCGCGGACGAGCTGCTGCAGCGCGGGGCAGGGGAGCTCCTCGCGCAGATCCGCCGCGAAGTCCCCGCCGCCCGCCCGGGTCAGCCGTGAGCGCGGAGCACAAAATCGTCGGCCGCGAAGAGCTCGTCGCGCGGCTCGGCAGGCCGCGCAACGAGCGCGTCGTCTTCACCAACGGCTGCTTCGACGTGCTCCATCGGGGCCACGTCGAGTACCTGGAGTCCGCGCGCGGGCTCGGCGACCTCCTCGTCGTCGGCCTCAACACGGACGATTCCGTGCGCCGCCTCAAGGGCCCCTCACGCCCCGTGAACCCCGAGGAGGACCGCGCCTACGTCCTGGCGGGGCTCGCGTCGGTGGACTACGTCACCTTCTTCGCGGAAGACACCCCGCGTGACCTCATCGTTGCGCTCCTTCCCGACGTGCTGGTCAAGGGCGGCGACTACCGCAGGGAAGACATCGTGGGCGGCGCCGAAGTCGAAGCCGCCGGCGGGGAGGTGGTCGTCGCCCCGCTCGTCCCCGGCCGCTCCACGACGGCCATCCTCCAGCGAGCAGCCCAGAATGCCTGACCGGTCCGAAGGTCGCACCCCCGAGCAGCCGCGCGCCCTGCGCATCGAGCGTGGCGTGTCGGAGTACGCGGAGGGGTCGTGCCTGATCTCCACGGGGCGCACGCGCGTCCTCTGCACCGCAACGGTGGAGCGCGGGGTCCCCGGCTGGCGCAAGGGGAGCGGTGAGGGCTGGGTGACCGCGGAGTATTCCATGCTCCCGCGCGCCACGCACTCCCGCAACCAGCGCGAGCGCAAGCAGGTGGGCGGGCGCACCCAGGAGATCCAGCGCCTGATCGGCCGCAGCCTGCGCTCGTGC
>JAUJMI010000205.1 GCA_030446945.1 Longimicrobium sp.
ACCTCTCCGGGATGCGGCCCGCGGCGATGGACTTCCTCCTCGCGCTCCCCGCCGTGGCGCCGCAGGGGGTGGCGATCGGCGACACCCTGCGCGGCATGGCGGAGGTGGCGAAGCTGGCGCTGGAGCTGGTGGCGAGGGGGCGCGTCATCCCCGTGCTGGAGCGGCCGGGCGGGCGCGGGTGGACCGTGGGATGGCGCCCGGTGCTCACCGATCCCGCGGACGAGGAACGCTTCGCGGTGCTCGCCCGCGCGCTGCCCGGCGCCTGCTGGGCCGCGGAGCCCGCGCGCGAGGACGACGGCGTCGCGGGGCTGCTCGCCACCCTGGCAGACCGCTGTGTGAGGCAGGCGCTCGTGGGGAGCCGGGTGGTGCCGCCGCGCAAGGTGCGCCGCTCCGCCGCCGAGTGGTGGCTGATCGCGCTCACCGACCGCTACGGCTCGTTCAGCGGCGACGCGCAGACGGTGGAGCCGCTGGCGAATGCGCTGGCCGGGTGGTCGAGGAGCATCGTGCCGCCGGGGCGCGGCGGCGTGCGCACCTGCTTCTTCCTGGCCCCGCCGCCCGGGGCGGCGGACGACGGCGCCACGCCGGACGATCCCTGGCGGCTGGACTTCCTCCTCCAGTCCGCGGACGATCCGTCGCTGCTGGTCACCGCGGACGAGGTCTGGCGCTCGCCGGGGCCCATCCGCGTGCTGCGCGGCGCCGTCGCGGACCCGCAGGAGCGGCTGATCGCGGACCTGGGCCGGGCGATGCGCCTCTTTCCGCCGCTGGAGCCGGCGCTGCGCACCCCGCATCCCACCCGCGCCGAGCTGACCGCGGAGGAGGCGTTCCGTTTCCTGCGCGAGGGGGCGCCGCTGCTGTCGCAGGCGGGGTTCGCCGTGCGCGTGCCGCCGTGGTGGAACCGCCCCGCGGCACGGCTCGGGGTCAAGCTGCGCGCCCGCCCCGCCGCCCCGCGCGAGAGCGGAGCCGGCCGCTTCGGGATGGATGCGATCGTCGCGTACGACTGGGAGGTGTCGCTGGGCGGCGCCTCCATCTCGGCCGAGGAGTTCCGGGCCCTGGCCGGGCGCAAGGTGCCGCTGGTGCGCTTCCGCGGCGAGTGGGTGGAGCTCAAGCCGTCCGAGGTGGAGGCTGCACTCCGCATCTTCGACCGCCACGCCACCGGCGAGATGACCGCCGCCCAGCTCCTGCGCCTCGCCGCCGGCGCGGAGGAGGTCGCGGAGGGGCTCCCCCTCTCGGGCGTGGAGGCGGAAGGCTGGCTCGGCGAGCTGCTGGCGGGCGCGGGCGACGCGCAGGCCAAACCCGTCCCCACGCCCGCCGGCTTCAATGGCAAGCTGCGCCCCTACCAGCGCCGCGGCGTGGGGTGGCTCGCCTTCCTCGACGGCGTGGGAGTCGGCGCCTGCCTGGCGGACGACATGGGGCTGGGGAAGGCGCAGCCGCTGGATGCAAAAATCCTGACCGCCGACGGGTGGAAGCCCATGAGCGACATCCACGTGGGAGACCAGGTCATCGGCGCCTCGGGGGAGCCGTGCCGCGTGGTCGGGGTGTACCCACAGGGCGAGCGCGCGGTGTTCCGCGTCTCGTTCAGCGACGGCAGCTCCACGGAGTGCTGCGACGAGCATCTCTGGCGCGTGTTCTCGCCCGTGCAAAAGATGCGGGGCACGCTGCCGAAGGTGCTGCCGCTGAAGGAGATCCGCGGACGCCTGCGGGATGCGGCGGGGAACGCCCGGTGGTTCATCCCGATGGTCGCGCCGGTCCAGTTTCGAGAGCATCGGCTGCCGCTCGATCCGTACCTCTTGGGTGCGTTGCTGGGCGACGGAGGAATCGCGCACGGGGCCATTTTCTCCGCCGGCGAAATCGAGATGGTGGAGCGAGTCGCTGCACGACTTCCCGAGGGCACCCGGCTCGTCCACAAAAAAGGGGTGGACTATCGCATCTGTGGCCCTGCCCGCGGCGCACGCAATCCATTGCTGAACGTGCTGCGCGAGATGGAGCTGTTCGGCTGCCGGTCCGAGGCGAAGCACATTCCCCACATCTACAAATTCGCCTCGGTTTCATCCCGTATCGCGTTGCTCCAGGGCTTGCTGGACACCGCCGGGCACGTCCGACCCGAAGACAACAACGTCGAGTACCTCTCGGTCTCCCGGCGCTTAGCGGAGGATATGGTCTTCCTGGTGCAGTCGCTCGGTGGGCGGGCGCGCATCCGCGAGAAGCCGACTGCGCGGCAGACGGCGTACACGATGAGCATCTGCCTGCCGAATTCGATCGCGCCGTTCGCGCTGCGCCGCAAGGCGGAGAACTATCGCGGACGGGAGAAGTACCCGCCCAGCCGCGCGATCGTGGACGTGCAGCCGGCGGGCAACAAGCCGGTGCAGTGCATCGCCGTGGATTCGCCGGACAAGCTGTACGTGACGGATGATTTCATCGTCACGCACAACACCGTCCAACTCCTCGCGCTCCTCATGGCCGAGCGCGCGGAGAAGGGGCGGGGGAAGAAGCGCCTGCCGCCCACCCTCCTCGTCTGCCCGATGTCGCTGGTGGGGAACTGGCAGCGCGAGTCGGCGAGGTTCGCGCCGGGGCTCACGGTGCACGTGCACCACGGGGCGGAGCGGCTGAGCGGGGCGGCGCTGCAGGAGGCCGTGCGCGACAGCGACCTCGTGCTCACCACGTACGCCCTGGCCGCGCGCGACCGGGAAGAGCTGGCGTCGGTGGAGTGGGGACGCGTGGTGCTGGACGAGGCGCAGAACGTCAAGAACGCGGCGGCGCGCCAGTCGCAAGCGGTGCGCGCGTTTCGGACGCCGCGGCGCATCGCGCTCACTGGGACGCCGGTGGAGAACCGGCTGGCCGAGCTGTGGTCGATCCTCGACTTCCTCAACCCCGGGCTGCTGGGCCCGGCCGCCACTTTCCGCCGCCGCTTCGCCACGCCCATCGAGCGCTACCACGACGCCGAGCGCGCCGCCGAGCTGCAGCGGCTGACGCGCCCCTTCATCCTGCGCCGCCTGAAGACGGACCGCCGCATCATCCGCGACCTGCCGGAGAAGCACGAGATGCGCGTCTTCTGCAACCTGACGCGCGAGCAGGCGTCGCTCTACCAGGCGACGGTGGACGAGATGCTGGCCCGCATCGAGGCGAGCGAGGGGATCGAGCGGCGCGGGCTGGTGCTGGCGACGCTCACGCGGCTGAAGCAGGTGTGCAACCACCCCGCGCACCTCCTCCGCGACGGCTCCGCGCTGGAGGGGAGGTCCGGCAAGGTTGCGCGGCTGGAGGAGATCCTGGAGGAGGTGCTGGAGCTGCGGGACCGCGCGCTCGTCTTTACCCAGTTCGCCGAGATGGGTCACCTGCTGCGCGGCCACCTGGAGGCGCGCTTCGGGAGCGAGGTCCCCTTCCTCCACGGCGCCACCTCCAAGACCGCGCGCGACGCGCTGGTGGCGCGCTTCCAGGAGGGCGACGGGCCGTCGATCCTCCTCCTGTCGCTCAAGGCGGGGGGCACGGGGCTCAACCTGACCGCGGCCAACCACGTGATCCACTTCGATCGCTGGTGGAACCCCGCCGTGGAGGACCAGGCCACCGACCGCGCGTTCCGCATCGGGCAGCGGCGCGACGTGCAGGTGAGGAAGCTGGTGTGCGCCGGGACGCTGGAGGAGCGGATCGACGCGATGATCGAGGAGAAGAAGCAGCTCGCGGAGAGCGTGCTGGGCGCGGGCGAGGCGTGGCTGACCGAGCTTTCCACCGCGCAGCTCCGGCAGGTGGTGGCGCTGGCGGCGGATGCGGTGTCGGAGTGAGAGATACAACGTGACTGTTCGCCGTTTTGGATGGAG
Source organism: Longimicrobium sp. (assembly GCA_030446945.1). Lineage (GTDB taxonomy): Bacteria > Gemmatimonadota > Gemmatimonadetes > Longimicrobiales > Longimicrobiaceae > Longimicrobium. The sequence goes on from JAUJMI010000205.1 coordinate 3,810, forward strand.
GTTCGCGATGAGGGATGATTGGTACTTCGACGCGGGGCCCCGGCTGCCCGCGAAAGACGGGATCGCCGCGCGCAGCAAGCAGGGCGAGATCGGGGAGAGCTGGTGGTCGCGGCGGTTCATCGCGGCGCTGCACCAGGTGGCGGATACCTCGCGCCTGAGCCGCGGGCGGAGCTACGCGCGCACCGGGCAGGTGATGGAGCTGCGCGTTGGCGCGGGCGAGGTGACGGCAAAGGTGCAGGGCTCGGACCCGAAGCCTTACCGGGTAAAGATCACCCTCGTCCCCTTCACCGACGAGGAGTGGGGGCGGGCGGAGGAGGCGCTGGCGGGGCAGGCGCTCTTCCTGGCCTCGCTGCTTGCGGGGGAGATGCCGCGCGACGTGGAGGATGCGTTCACGGCGGCGCGGCTGTCGCTCTTCCCCAGCTCGCCAGAGGAGCTCAGGACCGAGTGCTCGTGCCCGGACGCGGCCAACCCGTGCAAGCACATCGCGGCCACCTTTTACATCCTGGCCGAGGCCTTCGACGACGACCCCTTCCTGGTGCTCGCCTGGCGCGGCCGGACGCGCGAGCGCCTGCTGGAGCGCCTGCGCGAGCTGCGCGGCGCACTCCCCGCCACGACAGAGGACGTACCGGAGGCGGCACCGCCGCCACCGGCGGACTTCTGGAGGGCGGGGCCGGAGCTGGCGGCGCTCCACTTCACCCCGCGCGCGACCGGCATGCCGGACGCGGTGCTTCGGCAGCTCGGTCCGCTGCCGCCCGAGGCCGGCGGCGAGCGCATCCAGCAGTCGCTCTCGCAGGCGTACGCGCAATTCACCGCGGCCGCCGAGCGCCGTGCCTTCGCCGACCCGGCGCCGGAGGGTGGCTCCGAGGAGTGATGGCAGGCCCTCTCCCCCGCTCGCCCCCCCTGCCCCCTACCCCCAAACTACGGAGGAGGGGGTGTTCGCATCGCTGGGCGCGGGGCAGGCACGGGCAGGCACCTGGGGCGGGCGCTGCAGGTTCTGGTGCATAGGGCGCGGATCGCGGTGCGGGCAAGGGCGGGCAGACACGTAGGTCTGCCCCTACGAGTTCTGGTGCGGCGGGCGGGGATCGAGGCGGAGGAGAGGGCGGGCGCGATGAATCGCGCCCCTACAGGATCGATGCGTTTCCCGATGCGGAGGGCCCGCGCGCATGCGCGGCTCCCCCTCGCCCAGCAGCTTGGGAGAGGCGGGCCGGGGGGGGTGAGGGGCTGGCTGAGGGCCCCCGGATGGAACCCTGGCGGCGTCCGCTGGTACGGTGGGCGCGCGGTGCACAGCCGCGCGCTGCGAACCTGAACCCACGCGACACATGCGCCACCTGACACTCGCCCGTACCGGGGCGGTCGTGCTTGCGACCGCCGCCGCCGGGTGCGCCAGCGTACAGACCATGGAAACCGCGACCTCCCGCGCCGACGCGCCCGCGCGCCCGGCGCCCGCCGCGGCTGCCACCAACCCGCTCCTCGCTCCCTGGACCGGGCCCTACGGCGGCGTCCCGCCCTTCGACCGGGTGCGGGTGGAGGACTTCAAGCCCGCCCTCGAAGCCGCGATGGCCGAGAACCTGGCCGAGGTGGAGCGCATCGCGAACAACCCCGCCGCGCCCACCTTTGAGAACACGCTGGCGGCGCTGGAGCGCGCGGGCGACGCCATGGAGCGCGTGAGCACCATCTACGGGATCTGGAGCGCGAACCTCAACACCCCCGAGTTCCAGAGGGTGGAGAGCGAGATGGCGCCGCGGCTGGCCGCCTTCAGGGACCGCATCACGCAGAACGAGGCGCTCTTCCGCCGCATCCAGGCCGTGTACGAGGCGCGCGAGACGGCGGGGCTCACGCCGGAGCAGAAGCGGCTGGCCTGGTACTACCACAACAACTTCGTGCGCGCCGGCGCCCGCCTGGACGCGGCGAGCAAGGCACGCCTGTCGGAGATCAACCAGCAGCTCGCGGGGCTCTTCACCCGCTTCAGCCAGAACGTGCTGGCGGATGAGACCAACCAGACGCTGGTTCTGCGCAGCGAGGCCGAGCTGGCCGGGCTTCCGCAGGAGCTGCGGGCCGCCGCCGCCGCCGCGGCGACCGCGCGCAACATGCCGGGCACCTGGGTGATCACCAACACCCGGTCGTCGGTGGACCCGTTCCTCACCTACTCCGAGCGGCGCGAGCTGCGGGAGCAGGCGTGGCGGATGTTCATCAACCGCGGCGACAACGGCGGCGAGCGCGACAACAACGCCATCATCACGCAGATCCTGCAGCTCCGTGCCGAGCGGGCGAAGCTCCTGGGGTTCCCCACGCACGCCCATTGGCGGCTGGAGAACACCATGGCCAAGTCCCCCGAGCGGGCCATGCAGCTGATGACGTCGGTGTGGACGCCGGCCGTGGCCCGCGTGCGCCAGGAGGTGGCGGACATGCAGGCGCTGGCGGACCGCGAGGGCGCCCGCATCAAGATCGAGCCGTGGGACTACCGCTTCTACCAGGAGAAGGTGCGCAAGGCGCGCTACGACCTGGACCAGAACGAGGTGAAGCAGTACCTGCAGCTGGACAAGCTGCGCGAGGGGATGTTCTGGGTGGCCGGTGAGCTGTTCGGGATGCAGTTCACTCCGGTGACCGGCGTACCCGTCTTCCACCCCGACGTCACCGTGTACCGTGTGACGGACCGGGCCAGCGGCCGGCAGATCGGCCTCTGGTACTTCGACCCCTACGCCCGCCCCGGCAAGCGCTCTGGGGCGTGGATGAACGCGTACCGCAACCAGTCGCGCTTCGACGGCGACGTGACGACGCTCGTCTCCAACAACTCGAACTTCGTAAAGGGCCAGGGGAACCAGCCCGTCCTGATCTCGTGGGACGACGCCACCACCCTGTTCCACGAGTTCGGGCACGCGCTGCACGGGCTGCTCTCCAACGTCAGCTACCCGTCGCTCTCGGGGACGGCGGTGGCGCGCGACTACGTGGAGTTCCCGTCGCAGCTGCTGGAGCACTGGCTCTCCACGCCGCAGGTGCT
>JAUJMI010000206.1:0-5611 GCA_030446945.1 Longimicrobium sp.
CCCTCGCCGGTGAGCGGCTGGCCCAGGCGGATGACGCCGCGCGCATCCACCGTGTCGCCCAGCGAGTCCACGCGCGCGCCGCCGAAGCCTTCCAGCGCGTCCTCCCCCGCCACGTACACGAGGCCCCCCAGGAACACCTCCACCCACCCGTGCCCCTCGCCCGTGCCGGTGACGCCCAACGAGTGCGCGGCGGGGAGCGCGTGGCGGACGCCAGGCGCGTCCAGCGGGAGGAGGAGGAGCGTTCCCCCGCCCTTCCACTCGTCGCGGAACCAGCGGCGTACCAGGCGGGCCGCGTCCAGGTCGCGCACGACGACCGCCTGCAGCAGCGTCCCCAGGAACGACTCCACGGCCGCGGCGGTCTCGGCTTCGGCGGCGGTGGAGCGCACGAAGTGGGCGAGGGGCGCCAGGACGCCGGGGAAGCGCTCGCGGGCCTGCATCAGCGCCGTCACCGCCGGCGAGAAGCCCTCGTACGAGCGCTCCAGCGCCTCGCGCGCGGCGACCTGCGCCCCCAGGCGTGACACGCGGTCCTGTGCCGCGCGCAACCCATCGCGCAGCGGCGCCTCGCGCCCGCGCAGGGCGCGCATCTCCTCGCGAGCCTGCGTCGCGGCGTCGGCGGCGGCGTCCAGGCGGTCGCGCAGGGTGTCGCCCTGGCCGCTCCACAGCTCCGTCTGTTCGCCCATGCGGTCGATCTCGGCCCCGAGCTGCTCCGTCTGCACGCCCAGCCGCTCCGCGCGCTCCAACCCCTCCCGCCGGCGCCGCTCGGCGGAGGCTCGCTCCCCCTCCGCCGCGGCGATGTCGCGGGCGACGTCGCGCTGGCGCGTGGCGGCGACCTCGCTGGCCCGGCGGTGGCCGGTGAGGGTGGCGCGCAACGCCTCATTCTCCTCCACGCGTGCTTCCAGTCGCTCGCGGGTGCCGTCCACGCGGGCCTGCACGCGCTCGCGCTCGGCGTCCAGGCGCACGGCTTCGGCGGACTGCGCGGCGGCGCGGTCGGCCAGCTCGCCGCGCTCCCTCACCAGCTGCGCGATGCGGAGCTCCGCGTGGCCGCGGCGCTCGTCGGCCAGCAGGATCTCGCGCTCGCGGGCGTCCAGCCGCTGCCGCACGGCATCCAGGCGCGCGGCGACTTCGGCGCGGCGCCGGCCCAGCTCCGCCGTCTCGATCCGCCGCCTCTGTACGACGGTCTCGGCGGTGGAGTGCTCGATACCGGCGTCGTGTACGGTGCGCTCCAGATCCGCCAGCCGCCGCTCCCCCTCGCCCAGCGCGGCGGTGAGGGCGGCCACTTCGGCGGTCGCCAGCGCCACCTCCAGGTCCAGCCGGCGCCCCTGGAGCTCCTCGTACCTCTGCGCGCGCCGCCGCTGCCGGGCGAGCGAGCGCACCTTGTTCTCCACCTCCGCCACCAGGTCGTTGAGGCGCGTGAGGTCCCCTTCGGCACCCTCCAGGCGGCGCTGGGCGGCGCGGCGGCGGTCCTTGTACTTGCCGATCCCCGCCGCTTCCTCGAACATCGCGCGGCGCTCCTCCGCCTTCTCGCTCAGGATCGAATCGATCATCCCCGCCTCGATGATCGAATACGCGTCGGACCCGAGCCCCGTGTCGCGCAGGAGGTCGTGGATGTCGCGCAGGCGGCACGGCGCGCGGTTCAGCGAATACTCGCTGCCGCCCTCGCGGTACACCTTGCGGGTGATCTCGACTTCGGACTGGGGGATGGGGACGGAGCCGTCTTCGTTGGAGAAGACGAGGGCGACTTCGGCGTAGTGGAGGGGACGCCTGCGGACGCTGCCCTGGAAGATCACCTCTTCCATCTTGCCGCCGCGGAGGGCGCTGGCCCGCTGCTCGCCGAGCACCCAGCGCACCGCGTCCGCCGTGTTGGACTTGCCGCAACCGTTGGAGCCGACGATGGCCGTGACGCCGTCGCGGAACTCGATGGTGGTGCGCTCCGCGAACGACTTGAAACCGTGGAGCTGGAGCCTGCGGAGCTTCATTTTTGGGGAGCGGGCGCCCGGCCGGTGCGCGCCACCAGGCGCGCGGGGAGCCCTGCCTGCTGGACCATCTTGAGCATGGGCGCCGCGCCCGCGGAGTCCGCGAAGGCGCCGCCGTAGACCTTGTACCGCTCGCTGCCGTCGTTGAACGGCACCGCCACCGCGTACGCGGGGATGGCGCGCCCGCTGAGCGAGTCGGCCCGCGCCTGCGCCGCCTCCTGCGTGGGAAGCTCCCCCAGCTCCACGGCGAGGGGCCGCACGAGGATCAGGTCGTCCGCCGTCCCCACGTCGTCCGCGCTGACGACGCCGCTGCGCAGGAGCCGCTCCCGCAGCGCCACCGCCTCCGCCGAGTCGGCCAGGGCGCCGGAGAAGACCTTGTAGTAGAGCTTGTCGCCCGTCATCTCCGGCGTGACGTAGAAGCGCGCGTCCGGGAACTTCGCCGCCACCGAGGACGCGAGCTGGCGCGCCGGCTCGTACTGCGGGTACGCCTTCACGAACACGGCGAAGGGGAGCGCCGTCCCCGCCGAGGCCGCCGAGCCGCGCGGCGCCCGGGCCGCCGCGCCGGGCCTGACGGGCGCATCCGCCTGTGCGCCCGTCAGGGTGCCGCCCAGGAGCTGCGGATACTGCTGGAGGAGGATGTAGACGGCCCCCGCCAGCACCAGCAGCAGCAGGAGGAGGGTGATGAGCGGCGCCGCGCGGCTCTTCTTCTCCGCCTTCGGCTCCGCCTCTTCCCACTCCGGCGCCGGCACCGGAAGCGTCGCCGCGGGCGCGCCGACGGTGTTCTCCGCGCTGCGGAACTCCTCGCCACCCGTGTGCGGCTCCGTGTCGCGCGGCGGAGCGAGCCAGGGGCGGATCCCCGTGGGCGCCTCCGGCTCCGCGAAGCGCGGCGGCGCGGCGACAGCGGGCGAGGCCGCGACGGCGGCGGCGCGCGGCGGCTGCGACGGCGGCGTAAGCCAGGCGTGCACCGTCACCCCGCCGGGCGCGTCGCGCGAGAGCTCGGCCTCGTGCGACTGCTCGCCCAGCATGATCGCATCGTACGCCCAGCGCGCCAGCGACGGCAGCCCCGGCGCGTCCGAGGGGACGAAGATGAGCAGCGACGCCCCCGCCGAACGGAACCCGGCGATAATCTTCTCCCACCGCGGGTCGCGGAGGATGGCGGTGGAGTCGGGGGTGTAGGTGCCGGCGGAGATCAGGTAGAAGCCCCTTCCCGGCACGGGCCGCGCGCTGCGGGCAAGCGATGCGCCGTACAGGAAGATGTCCACCACCCCCTCCATGCTCGACATCCCGATCCGCTCGGCGAGCATGGGATCGTCCAGCCCCAGGTCGGCCAGCACGGTGCGCTGCCCGGTGGCGTTCCACCCCGTCGCGATTGCGATCGCCGCGTCGGCCACCCAGTCGCGCTCGGCGGCTCGGTCAAAGAGGAGGAGCACCGGGCCGGTGCGCGACGCGTCGAACGAAGCCGCCGCCGGAAGGCGCTCGAAGCTGGGATCGAAGAACGTGGGCTCGGGCAGCTTGCGGCCGGCCGAGCCCGAAGTCGCGTGGATGTCGGTCATCGATGGGAGCGATGGTCTGCCCGGCGAGGCGCGGACGTGGCGGAAGGACGGTGCCGGGACGCGGGCAATAGTACACGCGGGCGTCGGCGCGTGGCAAGGATGGGGATTGGGGAGGGCGATGGGGATGAGGTGAACTGCCATCGCGGTTCCTAATCCCCGATCCCCAATCCCTGCCGTTACGCCGCCGCCCCTTCCCCCGGCACCAGCACGTGCGTGGGCGCGTCGCCCCATAGGCGCTCGAGCTGGTAGAACTCGCGCGCGGCCGGGTGGAAGACGTGCACCACGAAGGAGAAGTAGTCGATCAGCACCCAGCGACCGCCGCGCGCGCCCTCCACGTTCAGCGGGCGGGTGCCCCCGGCGCGGAGCTCCTCCACTACGTGGTCCGAGATGGCGGCCACATGCGTGTCCGAGGTGCCGGTGGCGATCAGAAAGAAGTCCGTCGCGGTGGAGATCCCGCGCAGGTCCAGCAGCGTCACGTCCAGCGCCTTGCGGTCGAACAGGAGGTCGGCGGCCCGGGCGACTTCGGCCGGAAGGTCGAGGCTGTGCGGCGTGACGGGGGTGGTGCTCATCGGTCTCCAGGATCGCGATCGTCGAATAGTCGGTTCCCCGCCGTGCCCGGCCGAGGATGGTGAACGGGCGGCAAGTCAGGTGCCATCCGCGTCTTTTCTGAGTACAGCGGCCGGTTAGGATCGGCGGCGCAACAAACGGAGGGGGAGCGGCATCGCGCCGCCCCCCCTCGCAAACAGAAGTGCTGAGTGCCAAGTCCTAAGTCCTGAGTGCGGTGGTGCAGTTCAGCACTTAGCACTTAGCACTTCAGTCTTCCGCGATAACCCACACCTTCAGCTCCGGCCGCACGTCGGTGTGCAGACGCACCGGCACCGAAGTCACGCCCAGCGCCTTGATCGGCTCGTCGAGCTCGATCTGGCGGCGGTCGATCTGGATCCCCTGCTCGGCCAGCTTGTCCGCGATGTCGCCCGCGGTGATGGAGCCGAACAGCTTCCCTTCCTGCCCCGCGCGGGCATTGAAGGTGAGCGAAACGCCTTCGATGGAGGCGGCGCGCTGGCGCGCCTCGGTCAGGGTGGCGGCCTCACGCTTGGCCAACGACGCCCGCTCCGTCTCGATCCGCTTCACGTTCCCCGCCGTCGCCTCGTAGGCGAAGCCCCGGGGGATCAGGTAGTTGCGAGCGTAGCCCGGCTTCACGTCCACGAGGTCCCCGGGATCGCCGAGGTTCTCCAGACGCTGTCTGAGGATGACCTGCATCGTAGTTTCTCCCTTGCCCGGTTACGACTCGAAGCCCGCGATGTACGGCAGCAGGGCCAGGAAGCGGGCGCGCTTGATGGCGGTCCCGATCTGGCGCTGGTGGCGCGCGCACATCCCGCTGATCCGGCGGGGCAGGATCTTGCCACGCTCGGTCACGAAGCGGCCGAGCGTCTTCTCGTCCTTGTAGTCCACGGAGCTCAGCCCGGTTTCACACACGGGGCAGACCTTGCGCGAAGATTTCATCTTACTCGTCCTCCCCGTCGTCTTCGGACTCCTCGTCACGCTTCGGAGCGGGCGGCACGGGGGTCGTCTGCAGGTCGCCCTCGTTCACCACCACCAGGTAGCGAAGCACCTCGTCGTCCAGCTTCAGCAGGCGCTCGAACTCGGGAAGCGCCTCGGCCGGGGCCGAGAAGTGGGCCACGGTGTAGTGGCCGGTGGTCTGGTCCGCGATCTCGTACGCCAGGGGGCGCTTCCCCCAGTGGTCCACCGCGGTGATCTCGCCGCCACGCTCGCCCGTGAGCATCCCGTGGAAGCGCTCGATCTTCTCCTCGATCCGCTCATCCTCGAGCGACGGGTGGAAGATGTACACGACTTCGTAGTCCGACAAAAGGCACCATCCTTTGGACATGAGGCCCCGTGCGGTGCGCGCGGAGCAGGCATGAAAAAGTGCTGCCCCCGGTCGGGGGGCAGCACGGGAATGTAGCGGGGACGGGCGAAATACACAACCGGGGGTGGGCTGGGCTGGCTGTGGCGAGTGAACTCGCTGCAACAACCGCACAACGCCCGCCTGCGCGGACTCGGGGGCGAGATCCGCCCGTTCAGCGG
>JAUJMI010000206.1:5711-6799 GCA_030446945.1 Longimicrobium sp.
GCGGCCTGCCGCACCGCGGGCGCGATCCCCATGTCTTCGTCCGGATCTTCCGTTCCGCCTGGGGGAGGTGAGAACTGAAGCCGCTCGGCGTAGGGGGCGGAGCGGCCCATCGTAAACGCCATCATGGTGTCCGCGTACCCTCTGCGCGCCTCCTCCACCGTCATGCGCCCGGTGACGATCTCGTGCATGAAGTTGAGCGTGATGGTGTTCGCCGCCTCCGAATCGCAGCGCGCTCCCGCCTCGCCCGCCGTCCGGTCCACCAGGCAGCTTCCGTCGTAGCGGCCGATGGCGTCGAACAGCTCGACCGGCACCTTGTAGTCGATCCAGTGCGTGAGATAGTCGCTGTGCGGCGCGGGGAAGTTGTGCGTCACCACGTCGCGGGTCGCCTGGATCCGCTTCCAGGGTCCTCTCCGGTACCAGAACAGCTTGGTCGGGGTGGCCTCGTTCGGCGCCCCATACTGATCCAGCATCTGGCGGGCGCCGCGCTGTGGAGCGTCGGGCCAGCTGGCGATGATCGCCTCGGCCTGGGCCAGCGGAACGATCTGGCTGGCGCCATGCTCGGTCTCGTGCTCTCCCTTCGCCTTGTGCTCCGTCGCGTCCGCCATCGCCCCGCCGATCGTCGCCATCCGCTCCGACGTCGGCAGGTCCGCCGGTCCCTCGGGTTGCCGGTCCATGTTGCCCCCCCTGGTTGGTTCACCCGCCTGCCCGCTAGAGCGAGCGTGAGCCGGGGGGCGAGGCAAGACTTGAACCGCCCGTCTCTGGGCCGACACCTTTCGAGAAGACAGAGCCCCGACGGCAGGTGCTGGCGGGGCTCTGTTCCTGTGTTGCGATCGAGTAGGAGCTTGATGAAAAACCTGCGCCTACTTCCCGAACGGAGCGCTACGCCGCATCTGCCTCCACGGCGTCGTGGGGCGCGGTGTGAAGGAGACGACCGACGCCACCGGTACCGAACCAGCCCCCGCGCCGCGGTCCGTACGGCCCTGGCCGAGGAACACGGGCCAGTGGCGAGGCGGCGGCATGGATCGCTTCCTTTACTCCGCGCCCGAACCCGGCGCGGAGGCACGGATCGGGCGGTGCTCCGTTCAGGA
>JAUJMI010000207.1 GCA_030446945.1 Longimicrobium sp.
GATAAAAGTGCGTGAGTGCGTTCGATCCAGCGCATTGACGCACCAACGCACTTCCATCCTACCGCCTCCCCACCCCGGGCGGAATCGTAATCGTCACCCGCTGGCCGGGGCGGACGTACATCTCGAAGCTGCTCGCCGTCTGCTGGTTGCCGATGGGATCGGCCACGAAGCGGAGGGAGCGGCCGAGCCCCACCACCGATTCGGGAATGCGCAGGTTGGTGCCGGAGGTGGCACCCACCATCCCCAGGCGCCGGCGGGCGCCGCTCCCGGTTTCCACCACGAAGATGGTCATGTCCATCCAGGCCTGGTTCTCCACGCGCAGGGTGGCGCCCTGGCCGCCCGGGGCGACGCCCCCCGGCTGCCGGGACGGCGTGCACCCCGCCGCCAGCAGAAGGAGCGCGAGAACGAAGAAGAAACGAGTACGCATCGATCTCATCCTGGTAAAAGGAAGGCCGCGGAGCTCGCGCGGCTGGCCCGGCTACCTGCCGGGATACGGGAGCATCGGTACCTGCCAGCGGCGGAAGAGCGCCAGCCCCACCATCACCAGCAGGAGAAGGGCGAACAGGATCATCGTTCCGTACAGGCACCCGGTGAGTCCGCAGCCGCCGGGCGGCGTGCGGTTCGGCCTGGGCTCCGGCGGAAGCGGGACGATGCCGTCCGGGAGGTCGTCGTGTTGCCGCAAGCGTGGCCGGGTTGCGAGGGTTCAGCGGCCGAGCCGCTCGATCTGGTCCGACTCCACGAAGACGGTGCCGCGCACCCCTTCCGTCGCCAGCCGCACCAGCGCCGCGGCGACCGTCGCCGCGTGGATCGCGCGGTACTTCCGCAGTCGTCCCCGGAGCAGCGGAGAGAGGAGCGGCGCCACCTTCTGGGCCCGCGCCTCCGCGGGGCGCCTCTCCGCGCGTATCCCCAGGAGGAGCGAGGGCCGCAGGAGCGCCACCCCGGCGAACGGGAGCGCCGCGACCGCCGCCTCCGTCTCCCCCTTTACGCGGTTGTAGAAGACGCGCGACCCGGCATCCGCCCCCGCCGCGGAGACGAGGAGAAAGTGCCGCGCCCCCGCCCCCGACGCCACCCGGGCGGCGTGCACTGGAAGATCGTGGTCCACGCGCCGGAACGCTTCCTGTGACCCCGCGGCGCGGATGGTGGTTCCCAGGCAGCAGAATACGTCCGCCCCGCCGAAGGCCGAAGTGTGCTCGTCCAGCAGCCGCTCGACCTCGCCCACGCGCTGGTCCAGCCGGGGGTGCGCCCGCCCGCTCGCCCGCCGCCCCAGCACGGTCACCCGCCCGTACTCCGCATCACCCAGCAGCAGGTCCAGGCAGTGGCCGCCCACCAGCCCCGTCGCGCCCAGGAGCACTGCGGCACCTTGCGAATCCGGCGCGTTCATGGTGTCGCGTCGAGAACGGCGAGCAAGCCTTGCTCGCCGTAGCTGATGATGTTCGGGTCACGGGTGACCAGTGTCGCCCCCAGGTGCCGCGCTGTGGCGATCAGGATGCGATCCGCCGGATCCCCGTGCAAGGTTCCAGGGAGAGAACTGCTGTCCAGCGCGACTTCGGGCGAGAGTTCCGCCACCCGCACCCCCGGCACTCCGAGCGCGCGCCGCACCCAATCCCGTATCCCGCGGGAGAGCGTGAGACGCCCCTTCGCTTCCAGCATACCGATTTCCGAGATCGAGATGGCAGAGACCCATACCCGTCCATCGGCCTGAGCCCGTTCAACCTCCTCCAGCACTCTCGCGGGCACCTCGTGAGCTCGCCCCTCCATCACCCAGATCCAGACGTGGGTGTCGAGGAGAAGTGAAGCGGTGGCCTCTTCAGGCATCCGCGTCCCACTCCTCGTCGATCGGAGATATGAGATCTCCGTACGCCGTGACGCTCCCAGCCAGGTAGCCAACCATGGACACGGGGGACTCTTCGAATGGAACGAGCTTGGCCACGGGGCGTCCGTAGCGTGTGATTACCACTTCTCCGCGTTCCTGCCTCACCTGTTCGATGAGCTGCAGACAGTGTGTCTTGAAGTCTCCCGCGGGCACCCAACCGGCCTCGCTCTCGGCGTAGGGCGGGGCTATCTCCCGGACACTCTGGCGCGGACGCTTCTTCGGCTCGTGCATACGGCCTCCTTTCCGACCAACAAAATACAACCAACAATTCGCCGAACAAGCTTGTCGGGTCACCGCGGCTCACTCGCCGTACAGCCCGCGGTAGAGGGCGATGTTGCGGGTGAGGATCTTCACGTAGTCGCGCGTCTCCTCGAAGGGGATTCGCTCGGTGAACAGCTCCGGGTCGCGCGCCTCGGGGAATCGCCGCCACCGCGTTACGCGCACCGGCCCCGCGTTGTACGCCGAGAAGACGTACGGCAGGTTTCGGTCGTAGGTGCGCATCTGCGACGCCAGGTAGCGGATCCCGAGGTGGACGTTGATCTCCGGGTTGTACAGCATCTCCGTCTCCCACCCGCGGATCCCGGCGCCGGCGGCGAGGCCGCGCCCGGTGGCGGGCATCACCTGCATCAGCCCCAGCGCGCCCACCGGCGAGCGCGCACGCGCCCTGAAGACCGATTCCTGCCGGGTGAGCGCCGCCACCAGGAACGGGTCCAGCCCGCGCTCGCGCGACTCCGCCTCGATGATCGGGCGGTACTGGAGGGGATAGAGGATCCGGAGGAGGCGCGCGTTCGGCTTCTCCCCCTTCGCCTCCAGCGCCCGCGCGATGCGCACGCCGTGGATCGTCCACCCGCGCGCGGCCAGCGCCTCGCCCAGGGCGTAACGCGTGGGGATGTCCTCGGGGGCGGTGCGCACCACGCGATCGACCTCCGCGTCCGCATCGGAGTGCATGCCGGCCTCGCGCAGGAGGTCCGCGGCCGCGAGGGCGTCGGCCATGCGGGCGGCGAGATCGCGGTCCACCGGGGGAGCGGGGTCCAGCGCGGCGGGCCAGTACGGGGTGTTCAGCCGCCGCGCGGCGAGCACCGTGTAGTACGACACGGGAGCGCGGGTGCGGAGCTCGGCCCAGCGCTCGCGCGCCGCGGCGGCGTTCCCCGCAGCCTGGTGCGCGCGCCCTGCCCAGTACGTCGCCTGCGCCCACCCCTCCGTCTCGCGGGTGCGCGCGCGGAGGCCGTCCCACAGCCGCGCCGCCCCGGCCGCGTCGCCGCGCAGGAGCGCCGCGCCGCCCACACGCATCGATGCCAGCGCCGCGCGTGGGCTGGACGGATGCCGTTCCATCACCTGCCGGTAGGCCGCGAGCGCCTCGGCGTCGCCGCCGGCGTCGTCGTCCAGGTCGGCCATCAGGTAGAGGCCGTCGGCGGCCTCGGGCGCATTCGGATAGCGGGACGCCAGCTCCGCGAACGCGGCGCGCGCGCTCCCGGGGGCCCCGCGCAGCCGCGCGCGTCCCAGGAAGTACAGCGCGAGAGGCCCGGTTGGGGCCGCCGCGCGCGTGATGGGAGCCAGCGCGGTGGCGGCATCGGCGTGCCGGCCCGCGGCGAAGAGCGCGCGGCCCATGCGCAGCTGCACGGCGTCTCGCTCGGCGGCGCTGCCCGCGCCGGTCGCGAGCCAGGCGCGGAAGTGGCCCGCCGCCCGGGCCGGGGCGCCGCGCCCCAGCCAGGTTTCCGCCAGCGCCATCCGGTCCGCGGGGGTGAGGCCGCCGAGTCGCTCCAGCCCCTCGGCTGCCTCCGCCGCGCCCGCGCTGGTGGGAGCAGCCGCAAGCGCCGTGCGGAAGTCCTGGCGGGCCGCATCGGCATCCCCGGCGGCGACGGCGGCGCGGCCGGCGGCGGCGCGGACCGCGGCCCGGTCCGGCTCCGAACCGGCCTGCGCTCCCAGCGCGAGCACCCGCTCGCGCCCGGCACGCGGGTCGCGGGCACGGATGTACGCATCCACCACCGCGGCCGCCGCGCGCCCGGACGGCACCTGCGCCGCGGACGAAATGAAGCGCCGGACGCGCGCGGTGTCTCCCGCGGGCGCGAGCGCTTCGGCGGCCAGGAGCGCCGCCCACCCCGCCGCCGCGGAGGAGCCGGGGCCCATTCGCCCCAGCGCGGCCACCCCTTCCTCCGCACGCCCGGCGCGCAGCAGCACCAGCCCGTGCCGCAGCTCCGCGACGGTGCGCTCCGCCTGCGGCGCTCCGCGCGCGGGGTGGGCGCGCAGATAGCGCGCGTAGGCGTCGGCCGCTTCCGCCCAGCGGCGCTCGTCCTCCCGCGCGCGTCCCAGCAGGTACCACCCGTCACCGCCGCCGGCGGTGTCCAGCCACGGCTTCCCCTCCAGAAGCGAGCGAACCGCGTCCCACGCGCCCCACGCGGCGTTGGCGCGCGCCGCCACCAGCACCAGCTCCGGGTCCGAGTCTGCCTTCACCAGCTCCTGCAGCCGCCGCGACGCCCGCCAGTTGCGCCCCTCGCGCAGCAGCCGGAGGACGTCGGCGGGAAGGTCGACGCCGTATGCCGCCGCGGCTTCGGCGGGGGTCGGCGCGCTCCGGACCGGTTCGCGTGCCGCAGTCACCTGGGCGGCGGCCGCGGTCGTTTCGGTGCGTGGATCGCCCCCGCTCAGCCGCGTGGCCGCCCAGATCAGCGGGAGCAGGAGGAGCATCGCTGCGGCGAGAATGTAGCTCTGACGACGGTTCATTCGATGGGACGACAGGTGACGGGACGCGCAAATTCCCTTGGGTGCTGGGCTTGCGAATCACGTGCCCCCACGGGGAGCGGCGGGCTCCATGGGTGCCGAGGGCGCCTCGTAGGGGCGCGATGCCGCTCCGGCGCTCGCCTGAACAAAACGAACCCGTAGGGGCGCGATTCATCGCGCCCACCCTCTCCCTGGCTCGACCGTTGCCCTGCGCGCAGAGATCCCGTAGGGGCAAGCCCCACGCGGGCTGCCCGTGCCATCCCCACGGCGCCGCACGTTCCCCACGCCGCGTCTCTCTGCTCGGATCTCCGTTCGCCCGGTGTACACAACGAAGAAGGGCCAGCCACCGTGGCTGGCCCTCCCTTGGCTATCGCAGCACCGGCAACCCGCCCCCGCCGTCGCTTCCGGCGCCGAGGGGGACCTTGATGCAGGCGGCGAAGTGCCCGCCTCCCTTGTCCGCCAGCGGGGGGACGATCTTGGCGCAGTCGGCGTCCTTGAGCGGGTGCGGGCAGCGCGGGTGGAACGGGCACCCCGATGGCGGGTTGGCCGGCGAGGGGACGTCGCCCTGCAGCACCACGCGCTCCCGCTTGATGCGCGGGTCCGGGATCGGCACGGCGGAGAGGAGCGCCCGCGTGTACGGCATCAGCGGGTTCCTGTAGAGCTGCCGCGCGTCCGCCAGCTCCACGATGCGTCCCAGGTACATCACCGCCACCCGGTCGGAGATGTGCTCCACCACCGACAGGTCGTGCGCGATGAAGATGTAGGTGAGCCCCAGCTCGCGCTGCAGGTCCTGCAGGAGGTTGATCACCTGCGCCTGCACCGACACGTCCAGCGCGGACACGGGCTCGTCGCACACGATGAGGTCCGGCTCCACCGCAAGCGCCCGCGCGATGCCGATGCGCTGCCGCTGCCCGCCGGAGAACTCGTGCGGATAGCGGACGGAGTGCTCCGGCCGCAGCCCCACCACGCGCAGCAGCTCGGCGATGCGGTCGTTCGCCTTCTGCCCCTTGGCGATCCCGTGGATCCCCAGCACCTCGCGGATCGTCTCCGCGATGGTCATGCGCGGGTTCAGCGACGAGAAGGGGTCCTGGAAGACGATCTGGACGCGGCGGCGCATCCGGCGCAGGTCGCCCTTTTCCATCGTGAAGATGTCGTTCCCCTCGAAGTGCGCGCTCCCGGCGCTCGGCTCGATCAGGCGCAGGATGCTGCGCCCCATCGTGCTCTTGCCGCACCCCGACTCGCCCACCACACCCAGCGTCTCGCCGCGCCGCAGCGCGAACGACACCCCGTCCACCGCCTTCACGTCGCCCACGTGGCGGTTGAAGAACCCCTTGTGGATGGGGAAGTACTTCTTGAGCCCGCGCACCACCAGGAGCGCGTCCGGCGGCGGCTCCATGTCGTCGGGGGTGGAGCCGCGCAGGTCGCTGTCGCCCTTGGCGGGGGGAAGCTCCTCGCGCCCCGGCGGCTCGGGGATGCGGGCCACCTGCGCGCGCCCCTCGGCGCCATCGCCGGCGGCGGTCACCGGCCCGCGCTCGATCCCCTCGCCCACCAGCCCGTCGGCTGCGGCGTTCGGCTGCGAGCCACCGCTGCGCTGTCCGTCGCCGGCGCCCTGCCCCCCGGCGGGAGTCGGTCCTTCGGGAGTCGCCGGCATCAGATGCCCTCCGCGGTGCCCGCGTCCACGTCGTCCGGCGACCCGGCCACAGGCGCCACGGGGCCGGCGGCGGAGACGGCGCCCGCCGGGGTGAAGCCGCCGCCGGCGCGCCGCACCTCTTCACGCTGCTCGGGGTGCTCCACGAGCCAGCACTTGTTCTTGCGTCCAGGGGCGATCTCGAACAGGGGTGGCTCCTCGTGCAGCGTCTTGTCCCAGTGATACGGGCAGCGCTCGTAGAAGCGGCACCCGGTGGGCCAGTTGGTGGGCGCCGGCACCACGCCGGGGATCACCGCCAGCCGCTCCACCTCCTCGCCCAGCTTAGGCATGGAGCGCAGCAGCCCCTCGGTGTACGGGTTCTGCGGGTTGTGGAAGACGTCGTCCACCGACCCCTCCTCGAACACCTGCCCGGCGTACATCACGATCACCCGGTCGCACGTCTCGGCCACCACGCCCAGGTCGTGGGTGATCAGGATGATGCTCATCCCCAGCTCCGACTTGAGCTTGTTGATGAGCTCCAGGATCTGCGCCTGGATCGT
>JAUJMI010000208.1 GCA_030446945.1 Longimicrobium sp.
CCGCCGAACTCCACCACCAGCTCGGCGATGTCGTGCGCGATCCCCTGCATCCGCTGCACGTCCTCGCCGCGCTTGAGGTCCAGGTCCACGCGGATGTGCAGGCAACCCTGCCCCGCGTGCCCGAAGTACCCCGTCGTGGTGCCGTGGCGGTTGACGATCTCCTCGAAGCGGCGCGTGTAGTCGCCCAGCCGCTCGGGGGGGACGCCGGTGTCCTCGACGAACTCCTGCGGCTTGATGTTCTTGTTGGGGGTCGTGAGGTAGAGGAGCCCCGTGGCCGCCTGGCGCAGCGCCCACGCCGCCGCCTGCTCGCGCGCCGTGAGGTAGGCGTTGGCCTGCGGCGCGCCGGGGAGGGTCTTGGCGCGCGCGGCGAAATCGTGCGCCAGCCCCGCGACCTCCTCGGGCGAGTCGCCGCTGAACTCGCAGAAGAGGACGCCCAGCGCGTCCGGCGCGGCCATGGCGGCGGTGTCGCGGAACTCGATCAGCGAGCGCGCGCCCTGCAGCACCCGGCTGTCCACGATCTCCAGCGCCGAAAGCCCGCGCTCCAGGAGGATGGCGGGGACGGCGTCCATCGAGGTGAAGCGCTCGCGGAAGGAGAGCAGCACCAGCGACCGGGCGGGCGGCACGGGCACCAGCCCCAGCTCCGCCTCCACCACGGTGGCCAGCGTCCCCTCTGAGCCGACGATGAGGGAGGCGAGGTTGAGGGTGTCGCCCTGCAGCATCGCGTCGAAGTTGTAGCCGGAGACGCGCCGCGGGATCCTGGGGTAGCGGGCGAGGATGCGCTCGCGCTCCGGCTCCAGGATGCCGAGCACGGCGCGCGCGATCTCCCCCTCCAGCCCCGGCATCTGCGCCACCTCTTCCCGCGCGACGGAGCCAAAGTGGGCGCAGCGCCCGTCTGCGGTGATGCACTCCAGCGAGTGCACGTGGTCGCCCGTCTTGCCGTACACCAGCGAGCGGGCGCCGCAGGAGTTGTTGCCGATCATCCCGCCCAGCGCGCACTGGCGGATGGTGGCCGGATCGGGCCCGAAGTGGAGCCCGTACGGCGCGGCGGCGCGGTTGAGGCGGTCGAGCCGCAGCCCCGGCTGCACCCGCGCGCGCCTGCGGTCCGGGTCGATCTCGATGACCCGGTTCATGTACTTGGTGAAGTCCATCACCAGCGCCGCCCCCACCGTCTGCCCGGCGAGCGCGGTCCCCCCGCCGCGCGGCAGGATGGCGACGCCGGCCTCCGCCGCCAGCTTCACCGTCGCCTCCACGTCCGCCGCCTCCCTCGGCACCACCACGCCGACGGGCAGGAACTGGTAGAGCGACGCATCGGTGCTGTACAGGAGGCGCGACTTGGCGTCGAAGCGCACCTCGCCGCGCACCTTTTCCTTGAGCGCGCGCTGGAGCTTCGCCGCGCGCGGATCGTTCTGGACGACGGGGAGGGGCAAGGGAGTAGGCCTGCTTGGGTGCTGGGTTGGGTTCGGACCGTAGTGCGTGAGTGCGTCGGTGCGCTCCGTATCCAAACGCACTCACGCACTAACGCACTTCCGTTCTGAAACATATCCGGCACGGATCGTCCGGCAACTTGCCCGCCGTCCGCGGCGTGGAACCCCCGCCGCGAAGGGGGTACCAGAGGTCCGTGGCGCGAGGGGCGTGCGCCCGTGCTCGCAACCGGATTGCCGCCCATGCACGTATATCTTCGAGACGAGCCCGTCGAGCTCGAGCTCCGCGAAGTGGACCACGAGGGGCTCCTTCCGGAAGAGGCAGAGCTGATCCCCGTGGCGTTCTACGCCGACGGCAACGATCGCCCGTCGTTCCGCGCCCTCCTGCCGCCGGAGACGCTGGCGATCCTGGAGGAAGCGCTGCAGACGCCCGTGCAGCTCGGCCTCCTGGCCGAGGAGCCGGAGGAGGCCACCGCCGAGATCCACGCCATGGTCGGCCTCTCCATCCCCGTCGACCAGCTCCCGGAAGGGATCTCCACCGACGGCGAGGAAGAAGGCCCCGACGAGGAGCTGGAGCCCTGGCAGTCCGCCCCCTCCGCCGATGCCTGGCGCGGCGAGGGCGCCGAGCCGGACGAGGCGCCGCGCACCGTCATGCTGGCCTTCGCCCCCCTCGTGCGCCTCACCCGCCGCTTCCCCGACGACTTCGGCGAAGAGCTCGCCGACCTCCTGGAGAGCGCCCTCTCCGGCGCCACCAAGCCCTCGCTGGAGGCGCGCGTGGACCGGATGCTGGGCGGGCCCTGAACGGCCGCATCAGCCGGGATTGGATGGTCTCACGCGGAGGCACAGAGAAGAACCCATCTGCGTGCCTCTGTGTCTAGGTGTGAGCCAATCAGTTCGGGGCTGCGTCGTGATGCGCGCCTCGTAGCGCAGCGGCTACGTGCCGGATCCGACCTCCGTGCTCCGGGTTGTTCACCTCGGCACGATGCGGAGCAGGAGGTCGTCGCCGGGTCGGGGGTCGCCGCGGCCGTCGCGGTTGCTGGTGGTGAGGTAGACGGAGCCGTCCGGGGCCATGGCGACGGCGCGGATGCGGCCGAGCTGGCCGCGGAAGAGCGTCTCCTGCGCGACGGCGCGCCAGCCGGTGCCGGGAGCGCGCTGGAGGACGACGCGGAGGAGCGCCTCGCCGCGGAGCGTGGCGACGAGGGCGTTCCCGCGCCAGGGGAGCGAGGTTCCCGTGTAGAAGGCCAGGGCTCCGGCAGCCACGGCCGGGGTCCACTCCACCAGCGGGCGCACGAAGCCGGGGCCGCCCTGGTCGCCGGCGGCGCCGGGCCAGCCGTAGTTGCCGCCGGGGCGGATGGCGTTGAGCTCGTCGCGCCCGGCGCGGAAGAACTCGCGGGGGAGGCGCGTGGGGCCATGGTCCGGCGCGAACAGCTCCCCCGTGTCCGGGTGCCAGGCGAGGCCCTGCGGGTTGCGCACGCCGAGCGCGTACACCCGCGATCCGGGCCGTGGGTTGTCCGCGGGGGCGCCGCCGTCGGGGCGGATGCGGAGCACCTTCCCCAGCAGCGACGCGGTGTCCTGGGCCTCGCCCGGGCGCGTGGCGTCGCCGGTGGAGAGGTAGAGCATTCCATCCGGGCCGAAGCGCAGCGCCGCGCCCGCGTGGTAGCGCGCAACGCGAATCCCTCCCAGCACCAGCCGCCGGTCCACCCCGCGCCCGCCGCGCTCCGTAAGCCGGTAGACGCGGTTCTCGGCGCGCCCCTCGCCGGCCGCGAAGCTCCCCACCACGTACAGGTGGCCGCTGTGCGCGAAGTCCGGTGCCAGGGCGATACCCATCAGGCCCAGCTCGCTGCGGCGCGCCACCTCCAGCACCGCCCACGGCTCCGGACGCAGCACCCCGTTCTCGATCACCCGTATCCGCCCCGGACGCTCGGTCACGAAGATGCGCCCGTCCGGCGCGAACGCCACGTCCCACGGCACCTGCAAGCCGCTGGCGACTGTGTCCAGCGCGAGCCGCGGGGTGGAGGGCGCCGGGGGGAGCCGGGTCGGCGAGCCGCCGCAGCCCGCGAGGAACGCCACGAGGAGCGCGATCGGGAGACGATGCATGCGTGCGGCGCGTGCACGTTCCGCACCCTCGCCGCCCATCGGCCGGGCTGAACGGGCGGGGCTCATAAGGAGACACAGAGGAGAGGCGCGGAGAGATCTCTCCGCGCCTCCTCTTTTCATCCCCCCCTCCCGCGATGCCGTCAGCGCTCGACGGTGAAGGGAGGGGTGTGGATGCGGCCCACGTCGCCGCTCCGCATCCGCTCGATGGCGGTGGTCATGCGGTACTCGCCCGGCTGCCACTCCGCCGTGATCGGCTCCCTGTAGTGCGTCTCCGCCCCGGGCGCGAGGATGCGCAGCTCCAGCGTGCAGATGCGGGTCTGCGGGATGGGCTTCCACGACCCACCGGTTCTGATCTCCCGCGACGATCCGCAGAGGTTGTAGCCGAGTGGCTGACCGGTCCCGTTGCGCAGCACGATGGTGGCGCTGTCGCCCTGCCGGTACGTGGAACGCTCGGCCTGGTAGGTGATCAGGATCGCACCGGGAAGCGGCGAAAGCTGCCGGCCCGGGGGTGAATCGGTCGATGACGACGAACACCCCAGCGCGAGCAGGGCGGCGAGCGGCAGCAGGACGAGGGCGCGCATGTCGGGTTCCGTGAGTTGCGGGATCGTGTTGCATAGACAACGAGCGGCGTGCGGGGGGTGTGACACCGGCCCGGTGCGCGCATCCGCCGGCCGCCTTATTCTCCCCGCATGACGGATTCGTTCCCCGCACCCTGCCGAGGCCGCTTCGCGCCGAGCCCCACGGGCGCGCTGCACGTCGGCAACGCGCGCACGGCGCTGCTGGCGTGGCTGCACGCGCGGGCGGCGGGCGGCACTTTCGTGATGCGGGTGGAGGACCTGGACTTCGGGCGCGTGCGGCCGGGAATCATGGAGGCGCAGCTCGACGACCTCCGCTGGCTGGGGCTGGACTGGGACGAAGGTCCGGACGCCGGCGGCCCCCACGCGCCCTACGTGCAGTCCGAGCGGGTCGCGCTCTACGAGGACGCCCTGCGGCGCCTGGCCCGCGACGGCCACCTCTTCGCCTGCGGCTGCTCGCGGCGCGACATCGCGGCGGCCGCCAGCGCCCCGCACGCCGGCGAGGAAGGCCCCCGCTACTCCGGGATGTGCCGCCGCCACCCCGTCCCCGGCGACGCCGTCAGCATCACGCGCTGGGCGGTCTCCGAGCGCGCCCTCCGCTTCCGCGTGGACGACGCGGAGGAGGAGGTTTGTTTCGACGATGGCGTGCAGGGGCGCGCCTGCTTCCGCCCGGCCGCGGACACGGGGGACTTCGTGGTGCGGCGCAAGGATGGCTTGGCCGCCTACCAGCTCGCCGTGGTGGTGGACGACGCCGCGATGGGGATCACCGACGTGGTGCGCGGCGGCGACCTGCTGGGCTCCACCGCGCGCCAGATCCTCCTCTTCCGCGCGCTGGGCCTCCCCGCGCCGCGCTACGCCCACGTCCCGCTCATGCTGGGCGCGGACGGCGAGCGCCTCGCCAAGCGGCACGGCTCCGTCTCGCTGGCCGAGCTGCGCGGCGAAGGGGTCGCGCCGGAAAAGGTGGCCGGCTGGCTGGCCTCCACCTGCGGCCTCGCGGAGCCGGGCGAGCACGTCCTCCCCGCCGACCTCGTCCCCCGCTTCTCCACGAGCCTCATCCCCGCCGCGCCCACGATCGTGACCGGCGCCTCGCTGGCCGCGCTGCGAACGCGCTGACTTCGCGCGCACTCCGCACCCTGACGCCCGGCGCTTCGTGCGCGAAGTGGGAAAAGATTGCCGGTTCCACGCCGGCTCCCGCCGGGCGCACCGGGGAGCGTGGCACGGCCACGCGCACCCATCCAACTGCGCCGCACGCACTTAGCCCCGCCCTCGGCGACCGCTATTCCGCATCGGCGGGCGAACGCTTATCTTCGCCCTACCGCCGAGACAATCCCGCCGCCGGACGCATCACCTGACCGCGAGCCCCGTGTGGGAGATCGCCACGGCACGGCCTCCGCACATCCGCCAGACCTTCCAGGAGATCCGATGAAGCGCTTCGCGCTCACGCTAGCAGCAGGGCTGCTCGCGCTCCCGGCCGTCGCCGGGGCACAGACGCGCCCGGTATACACGCCCGAGCCGCACCCGCAGCAGCTTCCGCATTCGCGCTTTGCCATCACGCCGTTCATCGGCACGCGGGTGCCGTACAACACCGGCACCTTTTTCGTGACGGGCGCCAACGGAGTGGACCTGCGGGTGGAGGAGGAGCGCGAGGGAAGCCCGGCGATCGGGGTGAACGCGGACGTCTTCCTGCGCGGTCCGCTCGGCGTCACCGCGGGGGTGGCGTTCAGCGGCGCGCAGCAGGACATCTTCACCTTTGGCACGCCGGGCGACTCGCTTCCCGAGGAGAGGTTCATCACCGACTCGCCCTCCATGTGGTTCGCCAAGGCGGGGTTCACAGCCCGCCTGCCGGACCCGCGCCCGGACGACCGCCGCTTCCACCCGTCCGCGTTCGTGACGGTGGCGCCGGCCCTCGTCTTCGTCGGGGAGCACGCGGGGCAGGAGTCGACGCGGCACTTCGCGCTCAATCTGGGCGCGGACGCCACCGCGCGCATCGGCCGCAGCGGCTTCGCGTTCCAGCTCGGCCTGGAGGACTACATCACCTTCTGGAACACGGAGCGTTTCCTGGAGCGCGACGCCTCGCGCTTCGGCAGCGAGCCGCGCTTCGAGGGAGAGCCGGTGGCGATCGACTACAACTACAGCACGGCCAACATCCTGGTGGCGCGCTTCGGCATCTCGTACCGCCCCGCGCCGCGCGGCATGACGCCGATGGCCACCTACACGGCCCCGCCGGCCCCGGTCCCGGCCGCACCCGCCCCGGTCGCCATCCGCTACTGCATCGTGCGCGACGGGCAGCTCGCCGAAGTGGACGCCGTGTACGACCCCGAGCGCGCCGACACCCTGGTGGACGGCCGCCCGCTCGCGATGGCGTACCCGGCGGACGCGCTGCCGTACGCGGCGGGCGCCCAGTGGTACATCAACCACGAGCCGCTCGTCATGGGCAGCCAGCGGGCGGTGAAGTACGGCCTCCCGCGCAGGCTCCCCGCGCGCGAGCTTCGGCCCGCGGGGCAGTTCCGCGGCGTTCCCGTCTTCGTGGAGGCGGGGATTACGGGCCGCCCGACCGTGTACTACGTCCCGGTGCGCCCCGGGTGCGAGTTCCAGCCGTACGAGGACAACGCGAACGTGGGGGCGGTGCGGGGGTAGGCGGCCCTCACCCCCGGCTCGTTACACTCGCCTGCCCCCT
>JAUJMI010000209.1 GCA_030446945.1 Longimicrobium sp.
GGCTCCCGCCGGGCTTCGCCGCGCCGCTGGCGGTGGCGGACTCGTCCGTCGCGACGGCGCAGGAGGCGGGGGGGTACGCGCTGGGCCGCTTCCTCCCCGGCATCCTGGTGCTGATGACGCTGCTGGGCGCCTTCTACCCCGCGATCGACATGGCCGCGGGCGAAAAGGAACGCGGCACGCTGGAGACGCTCCTGACCGCGCCCGTCCCGCCGCGCGACATCGTCACGGGGAAGTTCCTGGCGGTGGCGCTGCTGGGAATGACCGCCGCGGTGGTCAACCTGCTGAGCATGCTGCTGACCTTCCAGTCCGGCGTGTTCCGCTTCGGCGAGGCGGCCAACCTGCAGTTCTCGCTGCCCTGGGGCTCGGCGCTCCTGGTGCTGATCGGGCTGGTGCCGCTGGCGGTCCTCTTCGCCGCGCTCTTCCTGGGCATCGCCGTCCGCTCGCAGTCGTTCAAGGAGGCGCAGAACGCGCTCACGCCGGTGCAGCTCGCGGTCATCATCCCGGTGATGCTGGTGGGGCTCCCCGGCATCGAGGCGAGCCCGCTGATCGCGGCGCTCCCCGTCGCGGGGGTGGCGATCCTCTTCCGCGACCTGATGTCGGGGACGGCGCGGCTGGGGCCGGCGCTGATCGCGTTCGGGGCCTCGGCGGCGTACGCGGGGCTGGCGCTCGTCTTCGCGGCGCGCGCCTTCGGGCGGGAGGACGTGCTCTTCGGCGCGGGACCGGGGACGGCGCCGCGCAGGTGGGGCGAGCGCATGAGGCGGTGGCGCGCCGAGGCGCGCGGCATCCCCCTTCCGGCGGAAGGATTCGCCTTCGTGGCGATGCTGGGGCTCCTCTACTTCCACCTCGGCGCCGCGCTGCTGGGCAACCTGGGCGAGCGGGGGCTCCTCATCTCCGAGATCCTCCTGCTGGCGGTTCCCGCCATCGCGCTCGCCACGCTGGGGCCGTACGACGCGCGACGCACCCTCGCGCTACGCCGTCCGAGCGGGCGCACGCTGGCCGCGGCGCTGCTGATCGCGCTCGGCGGGATCCCGCTGGGGTGGCTGATCGGGTGGCTCCAGCTCCAGTTCTTCCCCGATGCCGCCGCCGCGCTCAGCGGGCTGGAGAAGCTGGTGACGGCGACCGACGCCCGGCGCGCGCTCTGGCTGCTCGTGCTGGTGGCGCTCACCCCGGCCGTCTGTGAGGAGCTGGTCTTCCGCGGCGTCCTCCTGCAGTCGCTGGGTCGCGAGGTGCCGATGCTGCGCGCCGTGGCGACCTCGGCGCTCGTTTTCGGCGCCTTCCACCTCTCGCAGGAGACGGCGATCCGCTTCCTGCCCACGGCGTGGATCGGGGTGCTGATGGGGTTGGTCGTGTGGCACGGCCGCTCGATCTTTGCGAGCATGCTGATGCACTTCGTCAACAACGGCGTGGTCGTCCTGATCCTCTGGCAGCCGGAGGTGCGCCGATTCCTGCTGAACGGTGAACGGCCGGCCACGCTGCCGCTGGTGGTGGCGCCGGTGCTGCTCGGCATCGGCATCTGGCTCCTCCCGCGCCGCAGCGCCGCGCCGGCGGATCCGGCCGCGGTGCCGCTGCCCGCCCAGTGAACCCGAACCTACGGAGATCCGCATGGTAGCCGCCGTGGTCCTGATCCGCGCCGTTCCCGGCGACGTTCCCGCCCTCGCCCGGCGCATCGCCGGCATCGACGGCGTCGCCGAGGTCTACTCCGTCTCCGGCGAGTACGACCTGATCGCCATCGTGCGCGTGGCCGAGTACCAGCGCATCGCCGAGATCGTCACCGAGGAGATCGCGCAGGTGCAGGGGATCGAGCGCACCAACACGCTGACCGCGTTCCGCGTGTTCTCGAAGCAGGACCTGGGGGCGGCGTGGGATATGTTCGACTGACGGGGGTGCTCCCGGAGGTGTGGGGCTGAGGGCGGGGCGGCGGAGCCGGATTACCGGGGGTGAAATCCAGGTGAAATCCTGGGGTCCCGGCGGTTGAAGGCGCTGCAACAACCGCGGGAAGCCTGCCTTCGCAGGGGGCGGGGATCGGTGCGGCGGGGCGGGGCCGGTGCCGACCACACCGGGGGGGTGCGGGGGGCGGGCATATTCGCGACCGCGATCACCGGGCGTGAGCTCGGCGCCCGAACACCGGGGGCTGAAGCCCCCGGCTGGAACGACGGGAAGGCGGCTGAAGCCGGCTCGAGAAGCGCGCACTGGACCCGGAGTCCGCGCAGGGGGACTTTGTGCTGTCGTTGCCGTGAGCTCACTCGCCGGGGGCTCAGTCCCGCCGCCGACCGCCCTTGCGGCCGTCGCGGCCGCCACCGGTCCCCGCGGGGGCGCCGCCGCGGCCCTTGTGGCGCTCGCCCCGGCGGCGGCTTCCTTCCTCCTCGCCGCCGCCGTCGCGCTCGGAGCGGGGGCCGCGGTCGCTGCTCGCGTGACCACGTCCCCGGCCCTGGCCGCGGCCGCGGCCGGCGGCGCGCTCGGCGCCGCCACGCTTGGGGCGGTGCGGCGGGTCCTCGGGGCGCTCGCGGAGCATAGCGTCGCGCGCTTCCTGGAGGGTGGCGGCGCGGATGGCGTCGCGCTTGCCGCGGGTGACCGTCCAGTGCAGCGGGCGGTCGAGCTCGGGGATGTCCTCCTCGTCGATGTAGTTGAGGAGCTTGGCCGGTATGCGGGCGCGCACCACCGGCTCGCCGTCTTCGAAGGCGTAGTCCAGCGGGTACTCGCGCCCTTCCAGGTAGACGTGGTCCGGGAGCGACATCCAGCGCTCGCGCTCGGCCGGGTCCACCAGCGCGTCCGCCTCGATGCGCAGCGGCGTCTCCAGGAAATCGGCGTAGGAGCCGACGCCGGCGAGCTGCGCGGCGATCGTCTCCGCCATCGCCTGCTCGCTGATCCCCGCCTTGCCGCCCGACTTGCGGTGCACCTGCCGCAGGTGCCGGAGCGCCTCGCGGTTGGCGGCGGCGTCGCGGTGGAACGCCTCGCCCGAGACGACCGCCTCCGCCAGCGCGCGGCGGCAGGCGTCCTCCATCCCTTCCGGAAAACGGTCGATCGGCTGGTCGTCGGAGTCCAGGACGAAGCCGTGGTACTCCACCGAGCTGCGCAGCCGCAGCGGGTGGCGGCGGTGCGCGGCGTCGTAGGCGACTTGCGGCTCGGCGCGGGCGGCGTGCTTCACCAGCAGCTTGTACGGGAGCTGCGTCCCCGCGATGGAGCCGCGCGCCTTCCCCAGGCGGTCGGCGAAGAAGTTGATCTCCCCCGCCACGGGCCCCCAGGTGCCGCACACGCTCGTTTTGCTGACGCGCACCTCCTCGCCCCACGACGTCTCCTCGTCGATCACCAGCGAGAAGGGCATCACCTTGGCCAGCAGCTCCTGCCACTCACGCTCCAGCTCGCGATTGAACGGCGGGAGGTTGCGCGGCAGCTCCAGGTCCAGCGAGCGGAAGATGGAGGCGATGGCGAGCGCCGCGTCCTCTATCGACCTCACCAGCACCCCGCGCTCGTCCGCCCACGCGGCCAGCGCCTCCTCGTCGAAAACGTGCCGCGGAAGGCCGTAGACCCGGCCGAGCGTGCCGCAGGTGACCAGCGCGTCCTGGTAGATGCGGTACGCCGTCAGGTGGTCGCTGCCGGGAACGATGTACCGGCTGATGTCGTTGTCCTGCTGGCGCAGCATGCGGTGCAGCGAGTCGATGGAGGCCATCGCTGCTACCAGCGGCACCATCCGCTCCTCCGCCTGCACCAGCAGCTCGCCCCAGGGGCGGTCCACGGGAAGGACCTCGACCTTGCGGCCATAGTCGGTCAGGCGGTTGTTGGCGATCAGGCCGCGTTTCGTGAGCGTCTCCACCGCGCGGCGATAGGCGATGCGGTCCAGGGGGACGGGAAGATCCAACTCGTCGGCGCGGACGCCCATGTCGGCGCAGGTCATCGCCACGCGCTCGGGATCGCCCGCGAGCTGGAAGTTGGGCGCGGTGGGGCGGAGCGTACCGAAGTCGATCTCGCGCTCGCTCAGGATCCACACCTCGCCGTTCTCCACGCGTCCGTGCACGCGCCCGGCCATCTGCAGGATCTCGTTGTTCCCCAGCGGCTTGCGCGTCAGCACGCTGCGGCCCTTTTCGACCAGCGTGGTGAACTGCGCGTCCTCGATGACCACCGTGTCCAGCCCGCGGATGTTGAGCGCGGACTGCCCCGCGGCGGTCATGGAGAGGATGAAGGGGTGCGGCGCGCCCTCGCCTTCCAGAAAGGGGCGCAGCTTCGCCACCGGCTCCCCGCCGTGGTAGAACTCGGTGAGCATCTCCGGGTACCGCTCCGCCACCGCCTTCACCACCTGCTCCGTCCCCGCGCGCGTGGGAACGAAGACGGCCACGCCGCGCTTCTCCTTGCGCACGTGCCGCATGAAGCGGTCGCCGAGAAAGGCGCCGGGGTTCAGCGTGTTGGAGACGCGCACGGTGGCCGCGCGCTCGGGATCGAAGGCGGAGCTTTCGATGACGGCGGCGGAGCTGAGGTACTCCTTGTAGAACGTGGGATCGACGGTGGCGGAGAGCCAGACGAAGCGGCACCCGGCGCGCTTGGCGAGCGCCAGGCACAGCTCCAGCTCGGCCGAGGTCTGGTGGATCTCGTCGACCACCACCACGTCGTTCTGGTCGATCAGGTCGTCCTGCAGCCAGCGCCGCGCGATCCCGGTGGTGACGATGACGACGTTCCAGGTCGGCGTCTCCGGCGTGGCTTCGCGCTCGCGGTTGACCACGCCCACGCGCAGATCCGGCCCCACCACCGCCTCGGCGATGGGGCGGATGGCGAGCGTCTTTCCCGTGCCGGTGCCCGCGACGATGCCGAAGCCCGAGCCGGCCGCCGCCAGCTCGCGGATCTCGCCGCCGTGCTCGCGGTTGATGATGGTCTCGACGCCGGTCAGCTGCACGCCCAGCTCGATGGTCTCGCAGGCGGCGCGGGTGGGCGCGAACACGACGACGCGTCCCTCGGGGGGGCGCCCCGGATAGCGTTCCGAGGGGGGCGTCGTCGAGACCTGGACCATGAATCACCGGGCGTTGGGATGGGCTGGTTGACGCGGCGCACGGGGCCGGGCCAGAATGTCACGAAGAGGCGCACGAGCAAGAACCCAGCCATTTCCAGCTCTCCGATGCACACCGCCACCATGCTCTTTGTCCGCGCTGCCGAAGTCGCGGCCTGCTCCGGTCCCCCCCGCCAGGCGGACGACGCGGACCCCGCCGCCACCCTGCGCGGAGCCGCGGTCGCGGTGGCCGGCGGGCGCATCGCGGAGGTCGGTGCCGAGGCGGAGCTGCGCGCGCGCTACCCCGGCGCGGCGGAGGTGGACTGCGCGGGCGGCACGCTTACGCCGGGGCTGGTGGACTCGCACACGCACGCCGTCTTCGGCCGCTGGCGCACGGAGGAGTACGCGCTCCGCTGCCAGGGCGTGCCCTACATGGAGATCGCGGGGCGCGGCGGCGGGATCAACGCATCGGTGCGCGACCTACGCGCACGGACGGAGGACGAGCTGGTGGAGCTCGCCATCCCGCGCCTGCGCGACCTGCTGGCGAACGGGATCACCACCGCCGAGGTGAAGAGCGGCTACGGGTTGTCCACGGAAGACGAGCTGAAGACGCTGCGCGCGATCCGCCGCCTGGCCTCCATGCAGCCGGTCGAGCTGGTTCCCACCCTTCTGGGCGCCCACGAGGTGCCGCCGGAGTACCGGGACCGCCGCGACGCCTACGTGGACCTGCTGGTGGAGGAGATGATCCCCGCGGTGGCGGAGGCGGATCTGGCGCGCTTCTGCGACGTCTTCATGGAGCCCGGCGTGTTCGACCGCGCCCAGAGCGAGCGGATTTTGCGCGCGGGCCTCGACCACGGCCTGCGCCCCAAGATCCACGCCGACGAGCTGGAGGGGAGCGGGGGCGCCGAGCTGGCGGTGGAGCTGGGCGCCGCATCCGCCGACCACCTTGGCGACGTATCGGAAGCAGGAATCGCAGCGCTCGCCGGCTCGCGTACGGTGGCGACGCTGCTTCCGGCGACGCTGTTCTTCCTGGGGCGCCCCAGGTTCGCCCCCGCGCGCGCGCTGCTGGACGCCGGCGCCACGGTAGCGCTGGCGACGGACTTCAACCCCGGCTCCTCCCCCACGCCGAGCCTCCCCTTCGTGATGACGGTGGCGTGCTCGCGCATGGGAATGTCGCCCGCCGAGTCGCTCCGCGCCGCTACCTCCGGCGGCGCCGCCGCGCTGGAGCTCGCCGACGGCCGGGGCACGCTGGCCCCCGGCGCCCCGGCGGACCTGGTGCTCTGGCGCTGCGGCTCGGCGGGGGAGATCCCGTACCGGCTGGCGACGCCGGTGGTGGCGGGGGTCTGGAAGGCGGGGGTGCGGGTGGTGGGGTGAGCCCGATGTAATCCGGCGGTTGCAACCGCTGCAACAAACGCGGGAAGCCTGCCTTCGCGGGCGCCGGGGGCGGGGATCGGCGCGGGGGGCGGCACCCGGTCCGCGACCGCCGGGGGCTGAAACCCCCGCCTGGAACTACGGGAAGACGGCTGAAGCCGGCTTCGAGAAACACGGCATTGGAACCGGAGTCCGCGCAGGCGGACTTTGTGCCGTTGTTGCCGCGAGTTCACACGCCACACCCCGTCTGCTGGCAAACCCTTGCGCCGCGCGCTATCTTCGCCGCTCACGCCGTATCACGTTGCGCGCTCTCTTCGTGGCAGGAACCTCCCGCCCCAACTCATGGCGAACATCGGAAAGCTGAGGGACCAGGCTCGCGCCTAT
>JAUJMI010000210.1:0-1856 GCA_030446945.1 Longimicrobium sp.
ACTACAACTGCACCACCGGCTACCTCCCGAAGGTGCTGGACAAGGCGGACGAGCTGGGCATCTCGTGGGTCGTGTGGAGCTGGGGCGTGGCGAGCGGCGATCCGGAGCAGGCGGTGGGGAACGAGCCTACCTGCAAGGCGTTCGACCTGCTGACCGACTGGTCGGGGACGCCGAGCTACGCGGGGCGGATCGTCAAGGAGCGGCTGGCGCGGTACTGACCCTCCATTCCGCCGAAAGTCCGTGCGTCGCCGGGCGGGCCTCGCCGGCCCGCTCCGGCGACGCGCCACATCTGGCCCGGCCCAGCGCAAGTTGAACGAAAAGACGGTCCTGCTCTTCTTCGAAGACCACGTGACGGACCGCTGGGTGAGCGGCGACCGGCACCTGAAGCGGCTGGCGCGCCGCGTCTACCACGCCTTCACGCGCGGCCAGAAGGTGTCCGGCTTCCAGGTATGGTACCATCTCCTGGTGCGTGCGCTGCGCGGCCAGGGCTACGACGTGAGGACCAACGACTACCGCCTCGCGCGCCAGCACCCCGAGCACCCGGTGGGCGTCACGGGCTACCCGCACATCATGGACGGGTGGAGCCTCCCCAACCCGGCCGTGCTGGGCCCCGGCCTCTTCGACCATCCCAGGGTCGCGCCCGGGCTGATGGAGGACCCGCGCTTCCGCTCGTACATTGTGACGTGCGACTGGATGAAGCGGATGTTCGAGCCTTACTATGGCGACCGCTGCGTCAGCTGGCACGCGGGAATCGACCTGGCGGAGTGGCCGGACACGCGCCCGCTGGAGAAGCCGGTGGACGTGCTGATCTACGACAAGATCCGCTGGAACCGTGACCGCTACGAGCCGGGCCTGCTGGAGCCGGTCCGCCGGCACCTGGAGTCGCGCGGCCTGCGGGTGGAGTACGTGCGCTACAGGTTCTACGACCACGCCGCCTACCGCGACCTGCTGCGACGCTCTCGCTCCATGCTCTTTCTCTGCGAGCACGAGACGCAGGGGATGGCGTACCAGGAGGCGCTCGCGTCCAACGTACCGGTGCTGGCCTGGGACAACGGCTTCTGGCTGGACCCGGAGCGGCATCGCTTCGAGCCCGAGCCCGTGCCCGCCACCTCCGTGCCTTACTTCTCCGACGAGTGCGGCGAGCGCTTCCGCGACGCCGGCGAGTTCGAGGAAGTATTCGAGCGCTTCTGGAGCCGCCTCGACGGCTACGAGCCGCGGGCGTACGTGGCGCGCGAGCTGAGCTTCGCCGGGTCCGCGGAGCAGTACATGAAGTACTACGCCCAGGCCGCGCGTTAACCCCAACAGCAATCTCACACAGAGACACAGAGACACAGAGGAAAAGACAAGAACTTCTCTCTCTGTGTCTCTGTGTGAGCCCACTTCCTTCCGTGGAGATGTGGCATGGCTGAGCTCGGCGCGAACACGGTGCTGCTGTTCTACAAGGATTACGAGACGGACAAGTTCATACCAGGGGACAGGTACCTGAAGCGCCTGGTACGGCCCCTGTACGACCGGCTGCACCGGCGAAAGAAGGTGACGGGGTTCGCGGTCACGTACCAGCTGATGGTGCACGCGCTGCGGGAGCAGGGGTACGACGTGCGCTCCAACGACTACCGCACCGCCCGGAAGCACCCCGAGCACCCGGTGGGGCTCTTCGGCTTCTCGCACATCCTGGACGGGTGGGACCTCCCCAATCCACGCGTGCTGGGGGTGGGGATGTACGACCATCCGCGGCTCGCCCCCGACCTGATGAAGGACCCGCTCAACCGCTTCTACCTCGTCCCCGGCGAGTGGGTGCGGCGCATGTTCGAGCCGTACTACGGCGACCGGTGCGGCGTGTGGCACGCGGGGATCGA
>JAUJMI010000210.1:1956-6717 GCA_030446945.1 Longimicrobium sp.
GCATGTTCGAGCCGTACTACGGCGACCGGTGCGGCGTGTGGCACGCGGGGATCGAGCTGGCGGAGTGGCCGGACACGCGCGCCAGTCAGAAGACGGTCGACGTGCTGGTGTACGACAAGATCCACTGGGAGCGCGAGCGGCTGGAGCCGGATCTGCTGCACCCCATCCTCGCCCGCCTGGAGCGCGAGGGTCTGCGCACCGAGGTGCTGCGCTACGGCGGCCACGACCGCACCGCCTACGGCGCCGCGCTGGGCCGCGCGCGCTGCATGATCTTCCTCGGCGAGCACGAGACGATGGGCCTCGCGTACCAGGAGGCGCTGGCCTCCAACGTCCCGATCCTGGCGTGGGACATCGGGTTCTGGCAGGACCCGCAGCGCGTCGAGCACGACCTCGGCACCGTTCCCGCCACCTCCGTGCCTTATTTCTCCGACGAGTGCGGCGAGCGCTTCCGCGGGCCGCGCGACTTCGACGAAGCGTTCGACCGCTTCTGGGCTCGCCTGGAGAGCTACGATCCCCGCCAGTTCATCGCCCGCGAGATCACGCTGGAGAAGTCCGCGCGGCTGTACATGAGCTACTACGAGCAGGCCATGCCGGCGCGAGCGGGCTGACATTGCGACAGCATGCCTCACCTCACGCGGAGACGCGGAGAACTGCAACTGCATGTGAGATTGCTGTGTTCAGCGCCTGGTGCGGCGATACTGCTGGAGGACGAGCTGCACGAAGCGGGGGTTGGTGACGGCGTAGCGCTTCCAGAGGCGGCGCGGCTCGGCGGCCAGACGGTAGAACCACTCGAGGCCGGAGCGCTGCATCCACACCGGCGCGCGATTCACCATCCCGGCCACAAACTCGATGCTCACGCCGATCCCCACCAGCACCGGCACACCAAGGCGCGCCCCCTCGTCCGCCATCCAGTACTCCTGCTTCGGCGCGCCCAGCCCCACGAACACGATCTGCGGAGCCGCCGCGCGGATCGCCTCGGCCGCCTTCACCGATTCGGCCGGATCCTTTTCGAAGCCGAACGGCGGACAGTACGTCCCCGCGATCATCAGACCCGGATACAGGGCAAGCAGCCGCTCGCTGGCCGCCTCCGTGGCGCCGGGGCGCCCGCCGAAGAGGAAGATGCGCACGCCGGCCTTCGCCGCGGCCTCGCATAGGGCGGGGAAGAGATCGCTGCCGCTGACCTTCTCCGGGACGGGGGTGCCGAGGAGCTGCGCCGCCCACACGATCGACATCCCGTCCGCCAGCGACAGCCAGGCGTTCTCGTAGACGCGGCGGAAGCGCTCCGTTTCCTGGAGCATGACCACGTGGTGCGCGTTGGGCGTGACGACGTACGCCGGAGGGCCGGCGGCGCGCGCGTGCTCCACGATCCGCTGCACCGCTTCGTCGAAGGTGCAAGAGTCCACCCGCACGCCGGCGATATCGATGGCGGGGAAGGGGGACGCGGCCGGCGGCGCCGTCATGCCCGCTCCGGCGCGAGGCCGATCTTGTCGAACCCGGTCTGCTTCATCTGGAAGGTGCGCCACAGGCGGGAGAAGACGGGGCGCGGCGAGAAAAGGCATGCGGTCCAGTACGCGGTGAAGAGCAGCTTCTGGCGCACGCCAAAGGTGCCGTCGATCCACGTGGCGCGCGTGAGCTGCGAGTAAGAGTGCACCTGCTCGGCGGTGCTCCCCTGGAACTTCGCCAGCGCGAAGACGTGCCGCACGAAGTACGAGTTGCGGCCCACCACCTCCTCCAGCCCGAAGTGCTTCGCCAGCACCGACTGCAGCTCCACCCAGCGGCCCACCCCCTCCGGCGACAGCATGGTGCGGATGTGCACACCGCCGGGGTGCATGCGGTACTCCGCCAGCGGCTCCGCCACCGCACGCACCGGCGCAAGCAGCGCGGCCCCCAGCGTCAGGTAAAAGTCGGCCGCCGCGCGGAAGCGCTTGATGGGCATCGGCACGAGCTGCCGGAAGACGTCAGCGCGGATGATGACGCCGGAGGTGGCGGGCGCCGCCACGCGCGAGGTCTTGCGGATCTGCTCGCGCAGGTCGCCCTCGGAGAGCTTCGCGTGCTTGGGACGCACGTCGCCCGTGCGGCGCCCCTGCGAGTCGATCACGTAGAGCGGGTGGATGACCATCCCCGCGTCCGGGCTCTCCGCGACCACCCGTGCGATCGTGGCGAGCTTGTGCGGAAGCCAGAGGTCGTCCGAGTCGAGCAGCGCGATGTACCGGCCGGTGCACAGGCCGAAGCCGTGCTCCACCGCGGCGGACTGGCCGCTGTTGGCGATGGTGGCCAGGACGGCGCGATTTGGGTGGCCCGCGTGGAAGCGCTCCATCCAGCCGGACACCCGCGCTTCGGTGTCGTCCGTGGACCCGTCGTTCACCACCACGATCTCGTAGTCGGCCGAGCTCTGCGCGGCAACGGTGTCCAGCGTCGCCAGCACGTACTCCGCCTGGTTGTAGCTGGCGATGAGCACGGAAAAGGCGGGACGCGCGCCTTCGTCGGGGACGCTCATCGGCGCGGACCGGCGTGGGCGTGCACGGGCGCCGGTGGCGGGCCCGGCTCGGTGATGGCGCGCGTCTCGGCGCCGGGGCGGCGCAGGATCCACGAGCACACCGTGGCCGCATACAGCACCCAGAAGAGGTTGTGCCGCGCGCCCAGGCCGCTCTCCGTCATGTTGTAGAGGAAGATGTAGCTGAGGAAGAGGATCGGCCACACGCCCAGCGCGTCGTGCGTGGAGCGCAACAGCTTCACCCCGCGCACCGCGGCCGCCGCGAAGCCCACCAAAAAGAGCGCCACGCCGATCAGGCCGACCTGGAGCGCGAGGTCGAGGAAGCCGTTGTGCGCGTGCGGCGTCTCCCAGGCCAGCACCTGCGCCACCTCGCGCGCGGGGCTGTCCGGCCGCGACACCCAGAAGGCGCTGTAGCCGTAGCCCAGCCCCGCCCGCCGCATGATCATCTCCCACACTATCCCCCACATCGGCGTGCGGCCGGTCAGGGTGGGATCCTTGCCCATCGCCGTCAGCAGCCCCTCGGCCTTGGCCGCCAGCCAGAGCGCCATGCTCCCGCCCACCATCACGCACGCGATCAGGAACGGCACCGCTAGCGTGAAGTGCCAGCGGAGCGAACGAAAGAGGACGGTCAGCGCCCCCATGCTCAGCAGGATCACGAGCGCCGTCTTCGACGTGGAGGCGAGCACCAGCGCCGCACAGAGGGCCGCGCCGCACGTCCCCACCCAGCGCCAGCGGCCGAGCGACGGGCGCAGCACCATGAAGACGACCGTTCCCAGCACCATCACCTGCCCCAGCGTGTTCTTTTGCGGATACACGCCGCGCCACGCGCCCGCGTGTACGTCCGAGTGCACGCCGTATGCGGGGAGCGCGATGGAGAAGACGACGGACATCACCGCGGCGACTCCCAGCGCGGTGGCGATCAGCTTCAGCAGCGTGCGCGTGTCGTAGCGTGCCGCCAGGTATACGCCGAACAGCGTCGTCAGCACCCACGCCGCACCGCGCCGTTGCGTGACGTCGGGCGCCACCGACCAGGCGGTGGAGACGACGCCGAGGCCGACCAGCGCCATCGTCCAGACGTTGTGGGTGGCGGCGGCGAGCACCTCCTTCCAATGCACCAGGATCCAGGGAAAGAGCACGATGTACACGGAGGTATACACCGTCCGCAGCGTGGCATTCTCGGCCGTGGGATCGGCTTCCATCCCCGCCATCATGGGGGCGAGCGCGCTGGAGAAGAGGAAGAGCCCCGCCACCACGATCACCGCCTCGGCGCGGTCGAGCACGGCGAGCGCCGCGTCGTACAGCGCCGCCTGCCGCGGGTGGCGCGGGCGCGCTGGGGCGAAGGCCGGTTGCGGCCGCAGCCTAGTTGCCATGGGTCACCCGGTACTCGTGGTACTTCAGCCCCGCCAGCCCGGTGAGGTTTCCCGTGCCGAAGCACACGTACCAGAGCGACCTCACCACCATGTGCCGCCCCATGATCCACGAGAAGGGGAGCATCGCCACCCCCATCCCCACGCGCGCCAGCCCCTTGGCTGCACGCACCGCGGTCGCGCTCAGGCGGGGGTCCAGCTCGCGCTCGCACAGGCTCCAGGTGTTGGCGCCGCGGTAGATTCGCAGCAGCACCCAGCGGGCGTTGGCGCGGCTGGCGGGGATCCACTCGTGCGCCAGCGCCTCGTCCGCCCACACCATCGTGCACCCCGCGCGGTGCAGGCGCAGGAAGAGGTGCGTGTCCTCGCCCCCGGTGAGGGCGAAGCGCGCGTCGAAGGGTGCATCGAAACGTTCCAGCGCGGCGAGCCGGATCAGCACGTTCCCCGTCCCCGGGTCGCGCACCGGCGTGCCGGTGGGGCGGCGGGCGTCCACGAAGAAGCCGCCCCTGCGCTCCCACTCCGGCGGCTCGCGCTCGAAGTGCCTGGTCACGGGGCCGGCGACCACGTCCGCGTCGTAGGCGGCCTGCGCGTGGAGGAGCTCGTCGAGCCAGCTGGGCTCGGGCGCCTCGTCGTCGTCGATGAACGCGACGAAGTCCGCCACCTCGCGCGCCACCGCGATCGCGCGGTTGCGCGCGAACGAGATCCCGCGCTGCGGCTCGCCCTCGCAGCGCAGCGGCCAGGGGAGGAGGGGGCGCATCTCGTCGCAGACGGCGGTGGCGCTTTCGGGGGCGTTGTCCACCACCACCACCACGACCTCCGGGGGCGTGGCGCGCGAGAACGTCAGCCCGGCGATCGCCTCCAGGCACCTGCGCAAGCCCACCGGGCGCTGAAAGGTGGCCACGC
>JAUJMI010000211.1 GCA_030446945.1 Longimicrobium sp.
CCTACATCAGCCAGCTGGAGCGCGGGCTGAAGTCGCCGACGCTGCGCGTGTTCCGCGGGCTGGCGGAGGCGCTGGGGACGAGCGCGGCCGAGCTGCTGCGGAAGGCGGAGGATTCGGCGGTGTGAGGCTGGACGGTTCCGCGGCTCGAGACGAGGCGAGCCGTCATGCGTCGCGTGCGTCGTTGCCGACTTCATCTGGCGCAAGCGGATCGACGCCTCCGCGCCACAGGCGTTTTTATGTCGTGAGGCGGGCGATCCCCTCTGAGGCGGCATCGTCTGTGCTGCGGTCGCCGTACCTGGCACCACACCGCCAACCCGGCGCACCACGGACGATGACGATCACCACCTTGCGCGGGGCGGAGTGATGCACCGGCTCCTGGTCGAGCAGCTCACGCGCCGCTTCGGCTCCGTCGCGGATGTGCCGCCGGAGCTCTGTGGCTTCGTCGAGGCCGTAAACCGGGCGTACCAGGAGGCGGACGCGGACCGTGCGCGCCTGGCACGCTCGATGGAGCACGCCTCGCAGGAGGTGGAGGAGCGCTACCGTGAGCTGCGGCGGGAAGTGGCCGAGCGCGCCCGAGCGGAGGAAGCACTCACGCGCAGCGCGGAATACTTTCGCGCCCTCATCGAGCACGCCTCGGACATCATCACGGTGGTGGAGCCGGACGGCACGGTGCGATACCACAGCCCCGCGATCGAGCGGGTGCTCGGGTACACTCCCGCGCAGCTCGTGGGCACCAGCGTATTCGCGGGCGCCCATCCCGACGACCTCTCCGGAGTGCGCGAGTTCTTCCAGCGCGTCGGCGAGTCGTCCGGCGCGGTCCATTCGTTCACCTACCGCAACCGCCACCGCGACGGCGGTTGGCGCGTACTGGAGCTGACGGCCACCAACCTGATCGACTCCCCCACCGTGGCCGGGGTGGTCGTCAACTCACGCGACGTGACCGAGCGAGCCCGGACCGAAGAGGCGCTGCGCGAATCCGAGATCCGCTTTCGCACGGTCGTCGAGACGCTCGGGGAAGGGCTCATCATCACCGATCCCCACGACGTGATCCTGTACGCGAACCCCCGGGTGGAGGAGATCTACGGGTACAGGCCCGAGGAGCTCGTCGGGCGGCTGGGGTACGAGGTGCTGATGCCGGCCGACGAGGTGGCGGTGTTCAGCGAGCGGATGCAGCGCCGGCTCGAGGGGGTCTCCGAGCGTTACGAGATGCGCTCGCTGCGCAAGGACGGCACCATCGGGTGGACCGAGCTTCACGCGACGCCGTTCCTCAACGCGGCCGGCGAAGTGGTCGGCACCCTGGGCGCCATCACCGAGATCAGCGAGAGGAAGCGCACCGAGGAACAGCTCGCGTACGGCGCGCTCCACGACGCCCTAACGGGTCTGCCCAACCGCGCGTTGTTCATCAACCGCCTGGAGCACGCGCTGGAACGGATCCACCGCGGACGTGGAACCCCTTTCGCGGTCCTGTTCCTGGATCTGGACCGCTTCAAGCTCGTCAACGATTCGCTCGGCCACGCAACCGGCGACGAGCTCCTGTGTGCCGTGGGCGCGCGGCTGGAACAGTCGCTGGATCCTGGCGACACCGTCTCCCGGTTTGGCGGAGATGAGTTCACGATCCTGCTGGAGAACGTGGCTTCTGCCGTCGACGCCTCACACGTTGCCGAGCGCTTGCTGCAAGCGCTGAGCGCCCCGTTCAAGGTCGGGGCGCACGAGGTGTTCGCCTCGGCGAGCATCGGGATCGCCCTGTGCGCGGGAGAGGTGCAGCCGGAGGAGGCGCTTCGCAACGCGGACGCGGCGCTGCACCGGGCAAAGCTCCGGGGAAAAGCGCGCTACGAGGTATTCGACCGCGAGATGCACGCGGCCGCGATGCTGCGCCTGCAGATCGAAACCGACCTGCGCGGGGCGCTGATCCACGACGAGGTGAAGCTCTTCTACCAGCCTATCGTTCTGCTGACGACGGGGCGCATCGTTGCGTTCGAGGCGCTGCTGCGGTGGGAGCACCCCCGGTTCGGAATGATCCCCCCGGGGGACTTCGTGCCCGTGGCCGAAGAAACAGGACTCATCCTGCCGCTCGGCCGCTGGGTGGTGAACGAGGCGTGCCGACAGCTGGCCCGGTGGCAGCGGAGCATGCCACGCCAACCGCCGCTATCCGTATCCGTCAACCTGTCGGCCAGGCAGTTCATGCATGCCGGCCTGGTGGCGCAGATCTCTCGCGCGCTGATCGACAACGAGCTTGTTCCCGGATCGCTGGTGCTCGAGATGACCGAGAGCGTCCTGATCGAGAAGGAAGATACGGCCAGCTCGATGCTCGCGTCCCTCAAGGAGCTGGGGATCGAGATCCACCTCGACGACTTCGGCACGGGCTACGCCTCTCTCGCGTACCTGCGGCGATACCCCATGGATGTTGTGAAGATCGACCGCGAGTTCGTGGACGGAATGGAGCACGACGCGCGAAAGGCACAGTTCGTGGCCGCGATCATTGCCCTGGCTCGGAAGCTCGGGCTGCGCGTAGTCGCCGAGGGAGTCGAGTCGCGGGAGCAGCTGGCGCTGCTTCGGGAGCTGGGATGCGATTCCGCACAGGGGTACCTCATCTCTCCACCCGTCCCCGCCGACCAGGCGGAGCGGCTCGTGCACGACGATCCGCACTGGTAGTCTCGCTTCTCCCCGCCTGCAGCATTCACTTGCTCCGTCGCGCCCATGCGCAGCGCCGGCTGAAGCCGCCCTTCCGCGGGCTGGCGGAGGCGCTGGGGACGAGCGGGGCGGAGCTGCTGCGGAAGGCGGAGGGGGCGGCGTAGGGTGCGCGTGGGTGAGCGCGCTGGAGCGGCTCCGGGTGTGCGGCGTTGGCGGGGCACACGGATCGTGGGTATCTCTCGTTTCCTCGAACCTCCACATGGATCTCTCCAGCATCGTACACAGCCACCCGGAGATCGTGAGCGGCGAGCCCGTCTTCGTCGGCACCCGCGTGCCGGCGCGCAACCTCGTCGAATGGCTGGAGGGGGGGCACACGCTGGACGAGTTTCTGGACAATTTCCCGTCCGTCAGCCGCGGCCAGGCTATCACCTTCCTGGAGCAGGCCACAGAAGCGTTCCTCGCCGGAATCCCCCGCGCCGCATGAAAGAGGAGGAGTCGAGCGGGCGGCGCGTCCTTCTGGATGAGATGCTGCCGCGCCTTCTCGCGCGCGAGCTCCCCGGGCACGACGTCATGACGGTCGCGGACGCGAGTTGGGGCGATTGCTGAACGGGGAGCTAGTGCGGGGCGGAGCTGCTGCGGAAGGCGGAGGAGGGGACGGCGGCTTGAGACTGGACAGTGCCTTCGCACCGCGTCAAACTAACGGAGGCGCCGGGTGTACAGACTTGGCAACCTTCCCACGACGGCAGATCCGAACGAGGTGACGGAGCACCATGACCGAGCGCGACGCGAAGATCGACTATCTGGAACAGGCCATCCCGGAGCTCGCGAGCGCGGCGGTGACGCAGGCTTACTACGCATCGCTCGCGGCGGGAAACGACGTGATGGTGGTCGAGAACGGAGCGATCTACGAGGTCTCACCGGACGGCAGACGCACCTATGTCAAAGCGGTCGAGCCGTCGGTCCCGGTCGAGCCGGGAGCCAGGCGCAGCTTCCGTTGAACACGGACATACCCCGGCTGCGGATGTTCGCGGGTCCGAACGGTTCGGGGAAGAGCACCATCAAGTCGGTCATCCCGGCGGAGCTCGTGGGTACGTACGTCAATGCGGATGACCTGGAAAAGGAGATCCGCGCAACTGGCTGCATCGACCTGACGGCGTTCGGGATCCATGCAAGCCAGGAAGACGTCTACCGGTTCTTCCAGGATTCCTCCCTCCTTCGGCGCGCCGAGCTGACCTCCGCCGCCGCTGCGATCCACGTGCGCGGCACACGTCTCGACTTCGGCCAGTTGCAGGCGAACTCGTACTTCGCGTCCGTCGCGGCCGACTTCATACGTCGCAGGCTGATCGGCGAATCCGCGTCGATGACCTTCGAAACCGTGATGTCTTCCGAAGACAAGATCGCATTCATGCGGGAGGCTCGAGCCGCAGGCTATCGCACGTACCTGTACTACATCTCCACGAGCGATCCCACCATCAACGTGTCGCGGGTTAAGAACCGCGTCCGTTCGGGCGGCCACACGGTCCCGGAAGACAAGATCATCAGCCGATATTATCGCTCGATGCAGCTACTCACCGCGGCGATCCGGGCATCGAACCGCGCTTACATTTTCGACAACTCCACGAAAGACAGGATCTGGCTGGCCGAGATCACCGACGGGTCCACGCTCGAAATGAAGACGACCGAAGTGACGGGATGGTTCAAGCGCTATGTCTTGGACGGCCTGGACGCCGCGGGTTCCGAGTAGCGCCGAGTCTGGACACACGTCCCTTTCGAGCCGCATCAGCCGGTCTGAGCGGGCTCAAGCCGGCGCCATCCCGCCGGCGAGCCCGGGTCCGGGCGAGTCGCGCGGGTCGGCGCGGTCCTCCGGGTCCTCGTCGAAGTAGTCCAGGCGGTCCAGGGGCATGATCACGGCCGAGAGCACGTTCATCAGGTGCGCCACCACGCGCTTGACGTAGCGCCACGCCAGCGCGCGGGCCACGGCCTGCGGGCCGGGGTCGTCGCGGCGGATCAGGGCCGACACCTCTCCGTCGGAGCGGTGCAGCAGCGCGTCGCCGCGCACGCGCAGGGCGCGGCAGCGGCCGGCGTCGCGCGTGCGGAAAGCGGCGCCGGTCTCGTCGATCATCAGCGCCACGTCCTCGGCCACCCGGCGCCACTCCGCGGCATCCGGGAGCTCGCCCAGCCGTGCCCCGTCCACCGCCAGGTCCAGCAGGTTCTTGGCGTAGTCGCCCACCCGCTCGATGTCCTTGACGATGGACATGTAGACGAGCACGGTGGGCGAATCGATGCCGCCGAAGACGCTGGCGTGCACCAGCAGCTCCCGGCGGATCTCACGTTCGAGCTGATTCACCTGCTGGTCCGTGGCGCGCAGCTCCGCACGCACCTCGTTCGCCACCGCGTCGCCCAGCAGCGCGGCCACGGCCAGGTCGAACTCGCGCCGGTCGAGGAGGAACATCGCCTGCACCTTCTCCTCCACGCTGTCCAGGCGCTCGCTGACGCGGCTGCGGCGGCGCAGGAAGTCGAACACCATAGCCGGAACCTCCTACTGAATCAGGAAAACGCCCAGGAGCGGGAGCACCAAGAAGATGGTAACCACGTACGCGAACACCACGCGGGTGCGCTGGACGGCGGCCTCGGCCAGTGCCTGCGCCAGGCGGATGGGCACCCTCCGCAGCATCGGCACGGGGTAGAGGATCAGGATCCCCACCACGTTGAAGAGCAGGTGCACCAGGGCGATCGTCAGCCCCTCCGGCCGCACCACCGCCAGCGAGGCGATGAGCGCGGTGACGGTGGTGCCGACGTTGGCGCCGAGGGTGATCGGGTACGCGCTGGCCAACGTCAGGACCCCCGCGCCCACCAGCGGGACGAGGATGGAGGTGGTGATCGACGACGACTGCACCGCCACCGTCACCCCGATCCCGGCCAGGATCCCCACCAGGCCACCCCCCTTCCCCACCACGCGGTTCATCACCCGCTCCACGCTCCCCGCCACCAGCCGGCGCATGTTGCGGGTGATGAGCGCCAGTGCCATGAAGATCAGCGCGAGCCCCAACACCAGGAGGACCACCGCCGCCAGGTGGCCGCCCGGCAGCAGCCCTTCCACCCACTCCACCGGAAGCTTGACCGCCGCGCGGATGGGGCTCTTCCCGGGCTCGGCCGCCCTGACGCCGGCCTCCAGGGCCACGTCGGTGATCGCCGCCGCCAGCCGCCGCAGCATCCCGGTGGCGATCTCCAGCGGAAGGAGCACGGCCACGGCCAGCAGGTTGAAGAAGTCGTGCACGGTGGCCGCAGCGAACGCCCGCTGGAACTCGTCGGCCCGCCGGATGCTCCCCAGCGCGGCCAGCGTGTTGGTGATGGTGGTGCCGATGTTGGCGCCCATCACCATGGGTACGGCCAGCCCGAGCGGCAGCGTGCCCGCCCCCACCAGCCCCACGATGGTGGAGGTGCTCACCGACGACGACTGCACCAGCACGGTGGCGAGCAGCCCCGCGCACAGCCCCGAGATGGGGTTCGACACCGATTCCAGCAGCCCCTCCTGGAATCCCTTGCCCAGGGCGGCGATCCCGGCCTCCAGCAGCCCCACTCCCACGAGGAAGGCGTACAGGAGAAAGAACACGAGCAGTGCACGTGCAAACGGCGGAATCGTCCGCGAAGGGTGTCCTCCACTGGCGTCCATGCGGCTCCTTGGGCGTGCCCGCGCAGAATGCGTTCGCGGAGGAAAGCTTTGCGGGCGGGAGCGCTAGCGCAAGGGAGGCGCCATCGCCAGTCGAGCTCGCCTCACACGTCGAGAACCCCGTCACCAGAGTAGCGTCGAGTCGGACGCGAGCACGCCGCTGCAGCGCGGAGCGCCTCCGTGACCGAACGGAGGCGCTTCCTGCAGCCCGACACGTAGCCGACGATCGGGTCCTCGCGTCGATCGTGCTCAGTCTTCGCCGCGCAGCCGCGCGTAGGCCGCATCGTACCGGGCCGCGATCAATCCAAGTTGCCCCGCGATCTCGCTCCAGCGCCGCTCCAGCTGGCTGCGCATCTCCCGCACCTCCTCCGAGTCCTGGCCGCGGCGCGCGAGGCGGAGGGCGAACCAGACG
>JAUJMI010000212.1 GCA_030446945.1 Longimicrobium sp.
TCGCTCGGCTTCTCCATCGCCATCACGCAGCCGCTGCGGCAGATCGTGAGGGCGGCGCGCGCCATGGCCGCCGGCGACCTCTCGCGCCGCGCCAGGCTGGGCGGGCGCGACGAGCTGGGCGAGCTCTCGGACGCGCTGGACCTGCTGGCAAGCGAGCTCCAGCGCCGCCTTCGCCAGCTGGAGGGCGAGCGCGCGGAGATGCAGGCGTTGATCGACTCCATGGCCGAAGGGGTGATCGCGCTGGACGCCGAAGGGCACGTGCGGCGCACCAACCCGGCCGCACGCCGCATCTTCAACCTGGTGGGCGACCCGCGCGGCCTCTCGCCCCAGGAGGTCGCGCGGCGGCCCGCCTTCCTGGACGTGGTGCGGCGGGTGCTGGAGGGGGCGCAGGTGAGGCCCGCGGAGCTGACGCAGGGCGGGCGCAGTCTGCTGGCGACCGCGCAGCCGCTTCCCGGCGGGGGCGCGGTGATGGTGTTCCTGGACGTTTCCGCGCTGCGGCGGCTGGAGGACGTGCGGCGCGACTTCGTGGCGAACGCCTCGCACGAGCTCAAGACGCCGCTCACCGCCATCCGCGGCTTCAGCGAGACACTG
The DNA here is from genome assembly GCA_030446945.1 of Longimicrobium sp. Classification (GTDB taxonomy): domain Bacteria; phylum Gemmatimonadota; class Gemmatimonadetes; order Longimicrobiales; family Longimicrobiaceae; genus Longimicrobium. The sequence goes on from JAUJMI010000212.1 coordinate 592, forward strand.
CTGGACGAGCACCTCCCCCCGGAGCTGCGCCGCCAGTTCGCGGAAACGGTGAAGGCCAACGCGGACCGCCTGCAGCGCATCGTGGACGACCTGCTGGACCTGTCGCGCATCGAGTCCGGCGGCTTCCGCGTGGAGCCGGAGATCGTCTCGATCACCGAGATGGCGCACGAGGCGATCGCTCCCGGGCGCGCGCAGATGGACGAGAAGCGCGTCCAGTTCGTGACCGACGTGCCGCCGGAGCACGAGTTCGTCTGCGCGGACCCCGCGGCGCTCCGCCAGATCCTGTCGAACCTGGTGGGGAACGCGATCCGCTACGTCCCCGAGGGCGGGCGCATCGAGGTGAGCGCGCGCTGTGCCGGCCGGGCCGCCAGCCAGCGCGGCGACGGGCGCGAGTGGGTGCAGGTCTCCGTGACGGACAACGGCGCGGGCATCCCCGCCGCGCACCTCCCCCGCATCTTCGAGCGCTTCTACCGCGCGGACGCGGCCCGCTCGCGCGAGGAGGGCGGCACCGGACTGGGGCTCGCCATCGTCAAGCACCTCGTGGAAGCCCACGGCGGCACCGTGGACGCGGAGAGCACCCTCGGCGGCGGCACCACCATCCGCTTCCTCCTCCCCATCCCCGACGATCACGAAGGCGACGAGGCGCACGAGGCCGAGCACGTCGCGTCCGCCTGATCCTGCAACAGAGTGAGGGCGCGGCCGCCGTTCCCCGTTCGTGACGCAACGGTGACTCCCCGAAGCTCCTTCCGATGTGAAGCACGGCTATCGTCACGATACGCCAAGGCCGCGCGCGCGCTGGCCGTTCTTCCAACGGAGTACGTGACGAATGCCGAGCCGATCCCTGAGGACCGCACTCGCAGTGTTTCTTTTGGCCCTCCTCCCCAGCGTGGCCGCCGCGCAGGCGGGGCTCATCGGGGGGCGGGTGGTGGATGCAGCCACCGGCCAGCCTGTCGCCGGGGCGCGCGTCGCCGTAATCGTGCAGCCTGTGCGCAGCGCCGTTACAGGCATTGACGGGACGTTCGTGATCCGCGGTGTACCGAGCGGTACATACAGTGTGGCCGCGTCGCACATCGGCCACGCGACGAAGACGGTTACGGGGGTGCAGGTGGACGCCAATGGGGCCGCCACGCTCGACATCTCCCTGGCCGCGCAGGCGGTGGCGCTCGGGGGGATCACGGTGACGGCGGCACGCGAGCGGGGGAGCGTCGCGCGGGCGCTGGACGAACAGCGCACGGCGGTCGGCGTGGTCAACAGCGTGACCTCGGAGCAGATCGCCCGCAGCCCGGACTCGGATGCCGCGCAGGCGGTGCAGCGCGTGAGCGGGGTGACGGTGCAGGACGGCAAGTACGTCTTCGTGCGCGGGCTCGGCGAGCGCTACACGACCACCTCGCTGAACGGCGCCCGCATCCCCAGCCCCGAGCCCGAGCGCAAGGTGGTGCCGCTCGACCTCTTCCCGGCCGGGCTCCTGCAGTCCATCACCACCTCCAAGACCTTCACGCCGGACCAGCCGGGCGACTTCAGCGGCGCGCAGGTGAACATCCGCACCCGCGAGTTCCCGCCGCGCTCGACGTTCACCTTCTCCTTCGCTTCCGCCTACAACACGGTGGGCACGGCCCGCACCCTCCCCTTCGCGCCGAGCGTGGGGAACGAGTGGCTGGCCTTCGGCGGGCGCTCGCGCGACGTGCCGTTCATGGTACGCGGCGCCGGGAGCTTCGCCAACCTCACCCGCGACGACATGACGCGGATCGCCGGCTCGTTCCGCAACACCTGGAGCGCGCGGCCGGCCAGCGAGCTTCCCAACCTTTCCAGCGGCTTCTCGCTGGGCGGCACGCGGGGGATCTTCGGGCGCGACGTGGGCTACCTGGCGTCCGGCACCTACACGCGCGCCGCGGAGGCGTCCGATGAGCAGATCCGCGCCACCGTGATCGCCGGGCAGGACGCGCGTCCGCAGATCGAGTCGCGGTTCGCGGGGACCACGGGGCGCACCAGCGTGCTGTGGGGCGGCCTCTTCAACCTGAGCACGAAGCTGGGGACGGCCGGGCGCGTGTCGCTCAACAACTCGTACAACCGCGGCGCGGACAACGAGGCGCGTCGGGAGAGCGGGTTCACCGAGCGCATCAACGCCAACCTGCCGCTGGACATCGAGCGCCTCCGCTACGTGGAGCGCAGCGTGCGCAGCAACCAGTTCGCGGGCGAGTACCTGATCGCCGGCCGCAACCGCGTGGACTGGTCGCTCACCTCCTCCGGCGTGGAGCGGGTGGAGCCGGACCGGTCGGAGATCGTGTACGCCCGCGAGCGTGACCCGGCCACGGGGGTGGAGCTGGCGCCGGCATGGTTCGGCGGGAGCAACGAGGGGGCGGTGCGCACCTTCAGCGACCTGCGCGAGACGAGCCTGGAGGGCGGGGCCAACTTCCAGCGCGAGATGGGCGGCCACCGCGTCAAGTTCGGCGGGCTCTACCGCGCCACCGACCGCGAGGCGGACAACCACGCCTACAGCATCTCCGCGCTCGGCACGCTGACGCGCGAGCAGCGGGAGGCGCGGCCGGAGGAGATCTTCGACGGGCGCTACACCACGCCGGGGAGCCGCATCTTCAACGTGACGCCGCTGGGCGCGGGCGGCTCGTACGACGCCGAGGACCGGCTGGCGAGCGGCTACGGGATGGTGGACCTGGCGCTGAGGGAGAACGTGCGCTTCGTGGGCGGAGCGCGGGTGGAGAGGTCCGAGGTGGTGCTGAACGCGGCGCCCACCAGCGGCGCGGCGGTCACTTCGCGCCCCAGCTACACGGACTTCTTGCCGAGTGCGGCGCTGAACGTGTCGCTCACGGACGTGCAGAACCTGCGCTTCTCCCTCACGCGCACCCTGAGCCGCCCCGAGTACCGCGAGCTGGCGCCGGTGCTGTACCGCGAGGTGCTCGGCGGCGAAAGCGTGCGCGGGAATCCGGAGCTGCGCCGGGCGCTCATCGACAACGCCGACGCGCGCTGGGAGTGGTACCCTGGCAGCGGCCAGCTGCTGAGCTTCGGCCTCTTCGCCAAGCGCTTCCACGATCCCATCGAGCGCGTGTACCTCGCCACCTCGGGGACGCCGGTGGTGACCTTTGTGAACGCGCGCCAGGCCACCAACTACGGCCTGGAGACGGAGCTGCGCACCGAGCTCGGCATGCTCTCCGAGACGCTGGAGCCGCTGACGGTGTTCGCCAACGCGACGGTGATGCGGAGCCGCATCGAGATCGGCGACTCGCTGAGCAGCAAGACGAGTGACCGGCGCCCGATGGTGGGCCAGTCGCCCTACGTGCTGAACACCGGCGTCACGTACGCGGACGGCGGCACCAGCGCCACCCTCCTCTTCAACGTGGCTGGGCGTCGCATCGTGAGCGCGGCCGAGGCTCCGCTCCCGGACGTGTACGAGCTGCCGCGCCACGTTCTCGACCTCTCCCTCCGCTTTCCGGTCGGCCGCGGGGTGGAGGCCAGGGTGGACGCGCGCAACCTGCTGGACGAGCCGTACGAGGTGCGTCAGGGCGACTTGGTACGCGAGTACCACCGCGTCGGGCGGACGCTGAGCGTGGGGGCGACGCTGAAGCGATGACCCCGTGACCGGATTGGGACAGGGCACCCGTGGGGCGGATACAGCGCCCCGCTAGGATTCCGGCGGCGCTGCGAAGGCGCCGCCGGATCTATTTTCAACCCGAGCAGAGAAACGCAATGATCGCAGCATCCCGCAGGTGGTTGGCCGCCCTGGCGCTCGTCGCCCTGGCCGCGTGCGACGGCAGCCCCACGGATGAGGGCCTCTTCGCCCCCACCGGCCTCGTGGCGACGCCCACCGGCCCGTCCTCGGTACGCGTCAGCTTCAACGAGGTCCCCGGCGCGAGCGGGTACGACGTGGAGCGCGCCACCGGCACCTCCGCCGACTGGACCAGGGTGGCGACCGTGCAGACCGTGACGTACGAGGACACGGGCCTCCTTCCCGAAACCAGCTACCGCTACCGCGTGGCGGCGCTCAAAGGCAGCCAGCGCAGCGACTTCGGCCCCGAGGCGCCGGTCGCGACCAGCAACCGTCCGGAGGTGACGCTCTCGGCCGACATCACCAGCAACCGCCGCCTTCACGCGGACACGCTGTACGTGCTGAACAACTGGGTGCACGTCGCCAACGGCGCCACCCTCACCATCGAGGCCGGCACGCGCATCGAGGGGAATGCCAACTCCGCGCTCTTTGTCCTGCGCGGCGCAAAGATCCAGGCGGTGGGCACTGAGGCGCGGCCGATCGTCTTCAGCTCGCACCGCGCGGCCGGGCAGCGCCAGCCCGGCGACTGGGGCGGGCTGATCCTGGTGGGGAACGGCGTGATCAACCGCGGCGACCCGGTGATCCTGGAAGGCTCCAACACCGGCGGCAGCAACTACGCCGTCAACTACGCGGGCGGCACCAGCAACGCCGACGACAGCGGCGAGCTGCGCTACGTCCGCATCGAGTTCGCGGGCTTCGGCCCCGTGCCGGACGCCGAGCTGAACTCCCTCACGCTTGCCGCCGTCGGCAGCGGCACGCGCATCAACTACGTGCAGGCGATGGCGGGCCTCGACGACGCCTTCGAGTGGTTCGGCGGCGCGGTGGACGCGAAGTACCTCGTCTCCTACGAATCGGGCGACGACCACTTCGACGCGTCGGAAGGGTACGTGGGGCGCAACCAGTTCCTCATTGCGCTCCAGAGCACCGTCCTGACGCCGCGCGCCGGCTCGGGGAACACCTCCACCGACCCGCAGGGCTTCGAGGTGGACGGGTGCAGCGGCGCGAACTGCGCGGGCGGGCAGAGCTCGCTTCCGCACACCATCCCGGTCTTCGCCAACTTCACCATGATCGGCACGGGTCCGGGCGTGGTGCCGGCGGCGGGCGGGTTCGGCGCGGTGCTGCGGCGCGGCGCGGGCGGCTTCTACGTGAACGGGATCATCGCGCGCTGGCCGGGCGCCGCCTTCGCCATCCGCGACGCGGCCACCAGCGCCCGCATCACCGCGGGCGACCTGGCGATCCGCAACGTCCTGGCGGTGGAGAACGGCACGCTGTTCGAGTCCGGCAGCGGCCGCTTCGCCCTGGACCCGGCCGCCAACGCGATCGAGACCTCGGCCTCCGCCACCGCCTCGCTCTTCGGCACCCTTGACGTGTCGCGCGGCGCGGCGGGCCTGGACTGGCTGCCCTCCGCCACCTCCCCGGCGCGCACGGGCGGCCTCGCCACCGTCTCCGGCGCGCTCGCCGCGAAGGCCGGCACCGCCGTGACCGGCACCTCCTATCGCGGCGCCGCCGACCCGACCGGGGCCCGCTGGTGGGCAAGCTGGACCACCTACGCCCGCAACTGAGTACACGGCGGCAGCTGGCGCCTCACCGCGCCGGCTGCCCTTTTTTCGGCGCCGACATGCTGAAGCAATTCGTCCTGCTGACTGTCCTCCTCGCCCTCGCCGCATGCGCCCCCGACGCGCCCGCGGCTCCCCCCGCCGTGCGGTCATCGGCCCGGGTGGTCGACAGCATCTTCCCGCCGGAAGAGGCGATGCGTCGCTTCCGTGCCGGCCTGCTCAAGGTGGACTCCCTCTCCGGCGGCGCCTCCACGCGCGGCGAGCTGGTGCGCCGCTTCGTACGCGCGGTGGAAATGCAGGATACGGCGGAGCTCCAGGCGCTGCTCCTGAGCCGCGCGGAGTTCGCGTACCTGTACTTCCCGGCGAGCCGCTTCGCCCGCCCGCCCCTCCGTACCGACCCGGCGCTGCTCTGGTTCCAGATGCAGATGAACAGCGAAAAAGGCATCGTGCGCCTCCTCCGCCGGAAGGGCGGCGCGGATGCGGGTTTCCGCGGCCACGCCTGCGAGGACGAACCCGTCATCGAGGGCGAGAACCGGCTGTGGGAGCGCTGCACCGTGCGCGTGGCGGACAGCGCCGCCGTTCGGTGGTTCGGGACGGTGATCGAGCGCGGAGGGCGGTACAAGATGGTGGGGTACGCGAACGGGTTGTGAGGCGCGGCGGGCGGCCCTCACCCCCGTCTCGTTACACTCGACTGCCCCCTCTCCCGATAACAG
>JAUJMI010000213.1 GCA_030446945.1 Longimicrobium sp.
GGCGGGCGCGGGGAGCAGGGCGGCAAGCCCCACCGCGCATTCCAGGGGCTCCTCGCGCACCGGCAGGAGCTGCGGCTCACGGACGCGCAGGTGGTGCGGCTCCAGGAGATCGGCCGCGGGCTGGAGGAGCGCAACCGGCCCCTCCGCGCCCAGCTCCGGGCGCAGCAGGAGCAGTTCAAGGCGCAGCGCCGCGCGCAGATGGAGCGGCTGACCCCCGAGCAGCGCCGCGACACCCTGCGCCGCCTGCGCCAGGAGGGCCATCGCCGCGAGATCCCGCAGGCGATGCGCGCCCCCATGGCGCAGATGCGCGCCAACATCCGCGCGGCGATGGAGGAGGCCCAGGGTGTGCTGAATCCGCAGCAGAAGGAGCGGGCGCGCCAGCTCATGCGGGAGGCGCGGCGGAACCGCGGCGACCGCATGCGGGGCCAGGACGGCCACCGCCGGCGCGGCGAGGGGCGGCGCGGTCAGCAGGGCGGCACCCCTCCGTGAGCGGCGCGGGCGCGGCGACCCCCGCCGTGGCCTTCGCCGTCACCACCGGTGCGGCACCCGGCGCCCCGGACGGCGAGGCGGAGCTGGTCGAGCGCGTCCGCCGCGGTGACGGGCGCGCCTTCGACACCCTCGTCACGCGCTACATCCACCGCGCGTTCTCGGTGGCGTTCCGCGTGCTGGGGCAGAAGGAAGACGCCGAGGACCTGGTGCAGGACACCTTTCTGGTGGTCCTGCAGCGCATCGACAGCTTCGAGCCCGGGCGGGCGTTCGCCCCCTGGTTCTTTCGGATCCTGGTGAACCGGGGGCTGAACGCGCGCAAGGCACGCGCCCTCCGCACGGTGGACGAGATCCCGGAGACGGCCTCCTCGTCCGGCCCGTCGCCGGAGCGCGAGGCGGAGCGCGCGGAGCTTCGCGAGCGCCTCGCCGCCGTCCTGGCCACGCTTCCGCAGCGCCAGAGGCTGGTGGTGGAGCTGTTCGAGCTGGAGGGGTTCAGCGGACCGGAGATCGCGCAGATCATGGAAATATCGGACGGCACCGTGCGGTGGCACCTGCACGAGGCCCGCAAGGCGCTGCGCCAGGCGCTGGCGCCCTACGAACGGAGCAGAGAAGAATGAACACCGAGCCTACCCGCGACCCGGAGCTGGCGGCGCTCCTGCGCTCCGCCGCCCCCCAGCCGCCCATGGGCGACGTGGACTGGGATCGCCTGCGCGGCGTCGCCAAGAGCCGCGCGGAGCTCCCGCTGGCCCGCCTGCGCACCCCCGCGCGCCGTCCGCGCCTTCGCGCCTGGCTGCCGCTGGGCGCCGCCGCCAGCATCGCCGCCTCGCTGGTTTTCGCGCTGCGCCCCGCCCCCGACCCGCGCCCGCTCCCCGCCGAGGAGCGCCGCATCGTCGAGGCCATCGTCGCCGAGTCGCTCCCCTCGAACGTGGACCAGATGCTCTCCGGCGCGGCCGCCGAGGGTGCGCTGCTCGCGGCGGTGATGGGAAGTTGAACGGCAGGGAATAGGGCTCAGGGAATAGGGAATAGGGAAACCGCTGAACGGCAGGGAATAGGGCTCAGGGAATAGGGAATAGGGAAACCGCTCGCTGTTCCCATTCCCTGATCCCTATTCCCTACTCCCTGCCGTTCAAACTTCCGTCTCCGCCTCCACCCCCTCCGCCGCCCTCCGGCCGCGGGCCAGCACCACGGTGCTCGCCAGCACCAGCCCGGCGCCCGCCAGGATCCAGGCATCCAGCCGCTCTCCAAAGAAAGCGACTCCCCACACCGCGGCGAACACGACCTGCAGGTACGCCACCGCCGTCGCGCGGCCGGCGGGCTCGAGCTGCAGGCCGCGCGTCATGTTCACCTGCGCGATCTGCGTCGCGATGCCGATCCCGGCCAGCACCAGCCACTCCAGCGGCGTGGGCCACACCCACTGCGGCAGGGCAAGGGGGAGCGTGGCCGGGGCGGTGTCCAGGGGAAAGTAGAAGACGATCACCAGCGGGTGCTCGCCCTTGATGCGGCGGATGGTGACGTAGGCCAGCGCGCTGCACATCGCCCCGGAAAGCGCGATCAGCGCCGCCTGGGGGCTCACTACCGAGGCGGCGCCGCCCAGCAGCGCGGCGGGGCGCATCACCAGCACCACCCCGGTCAGGCTCGCCGCCACGCACGCCACCTCGCGCCGCCCCATGCGCTCGCCCAGCAGCCACGCGGCCAGGAGCGCGGTGAAGACGGGATTGGTGTACTGGATGAGGTTGGCCTCCGCGAGCGGGAGGTGCACCAGCGAGGCGTAGAAGAAGGAGAGCGCCGCGAACCCAAAGATCCCGCGCAGCACCAGCAGCCCGCGCCGCTCCCGCGCCCCCCATGGCGAGATGCCCGCGCGCACCACCATGGCGACGCTCAGCGCCAGCGTGATCACCCCGCGCACCAGCACGATCTCCTGGCTGGGGAGGTTCCTCCCGGCCGTCTTCACCAGCACCGCCATCACCGAAAACCAGAAGGCCCCCAGCGCCATGTGCCGGACGCCGGAGGCCGCCGCGGGAGCGGGGAGGATCGATGCGCCCTCAGGCGCGGAACGGACCGTGGACATGCCTACCGCGTAACGAGACAACCGCTTCCGAGCCCCGAAGATAATCCCCGCCCCGCTGTCCGTCACCCCCGCCGCACCCTGATTGCGGACGACGGGCAGTACCGTCACCAGAAGTACGTCAGCGACATCGCCGGTCAGGACCTCCGCGCGCACGGAGGCAGTACCGACGAGACGATCAAGCACGTCCGAAACTTCCTGGCAACGCACCGGGACCCGGTGTCGTCCTCCCGGGCGGGGACAAGATGGCTGAGCCTGCGACGCCGCCCCTAAATCTTTTTGGATACTACGAGGGACAGGTTCTCCCCGCGCGGGTACGGTCGCCTAGTCGGCCCGAAGCGCGATCGTCGGCTCCACACGGGTGGCCCGCAGCGCGGGCACAAGGCTCGCCACCAGCGCCACCGCCACGAGCAGCAGCGTGACGCTCACGAAGGTGACGGGGTCGCTGGCGCTCACCTCGAAGAGGAGGCTCCGGATCAGCCGTGCGGCGAAGAGCGCGCCCACGAAGCCCAGGACGACGCCGATCAGCACGACCCGCATCGCGCTCGCCAGCACCATCCGCAGCACGCCACCGGGCTCCGCGCCCAGCGCCATGCGCACCCCGATCTCCTGCGTGCGCTGCGAGACCGAGTAGGCGACCACCCCGTAGATCCCCACCCCCGCCAGCACCAGGGCAAGCGCCGCGAAGAGCCCGAGCATCCGCGTCCGCATCTGCGGCATCGCGACCGACGCCGAGACCACCTGCTGGATGGGAGCCACGTCGAAGACCGGCAGGTTCGGGTTGAGCTTCCGCGCCACCTCCCGCACCATCGGCACGACACGGGCAGGGTCGGCGGGGGTGTGCACCACCAGCGTCATGTCGCGGCTGGCGTCCTGCGTGTAGGGGCGGTACAGCATCCCGTTGGTGCCGGCCTCGCCCAGCGACTCGCCACGGACGTCGCCCGCCACGCCCACCACCGTCATCCACGGCGTGTCAGCGCCGGTCCGGATGCGCTTCCCGATGGGGCTCTTCTCCGTGGGCCAGAGGCGCCGGGCGAGCTGCCGGTCCAGGATCACCACGGGCGGTGCCGACGCCTGGTCGGTCGCGTCGAAGGTGCGGCCGCCGAGCAGGGGGATCTTCATGGCCCGGAAGTAGTCGCCGCTGGCTACGGTGTAGCCCGCGAGCATCTCCCCCTCGCCGGTGACCACCGGCCGGCCCTCCGCCTGCACGCTGCGTGTTGCCCCCCCGCCGGCCAGCGGCACCTTCGAGGTGATGCCCACCCCCTGCACCCCCGGAAGCGCCCGCAGCTGCGCGCCGAGCGCGTCGTAGAAGGCGACCACCTGGGCCGCTTCGGGATAGCCGTCGCTGGGAAGGCTCGTGCGAAAGGTGACCAACTGGGAGGTTCGGAAGCCGGGGTCGACGTCCAGCAGTTTCGAGAAGCTCCGCAGCATCAGCCCGGCAGCCACCAGCAGCATGAGGGTGAGCGCCACCTCCGCCGCTACCAGCGCGTCCCGCACCGGCTGCCCCGCCGATCCGGTGGAGGAGGTCTTTCCGCCGGATCGCAGCGTTTCGCTGAGGCGTGCGGTGCCCGGCCCCTGCGCCGGCGCCAGTCCGAAAAAGGCGCCCGTCACGATGGAGATGCCCAGGGTGTAGCCGAGCACGCGCATGTCCAGGGGGAGCGACTCCACCCCCAGGAGCCCCTGCGGGTACAGCGCGAGGAGCAGGTTGACCACCCAGTAGCCGAGCAGGAGCCCCAGCGTGCCGCCCAGGACGGCGAGCACCAGGCTTTCCACGAGGAGCTGCCGTACGATGCGCAGGCGCCCCGCTCCCAGCGCCGCCCGGATCGCCATCTCCTTGCGCCGGCGCGTCGCCCTAACCATCAGCAGATTGGCCACGTTGGCGCAGGCGATCAGCAGCACCAGCCCCACGGTTCCCAGCAGCAGCAGCAGCACCGAGCGCACGGGAGCGGCGCCCTGCTCCCGCATCCCCACCACCTTCGCGCCCCATCCGCTCTGGGTGAGGTAGTCGCGGTGCTCCGGAAACCGCTCCTTCAGGCCGAGGGCCACCCGCTGCATGTCGGACTGCGCGGCTTCTTGCGTAACGCCCGGCTTGAGACGCGCGACCGTGGTGAGCCATTCATTGCCGCGGGCCGCGTCGCTCATCTGCTCCGGGGTGAACGCCGCCGGCATCCAGAGGTCCACCTTCTTCGGGGCCCCGAATCTCTCGGGCATCACGCCCACCACGGTCACCGGATTTCCGTCCAGGACCACCCGGCTCCCCACCACACCCCGGTCTCCCCCGAAGCGGCGCTGCCAGAAGCCATGGCTGAGCACCGCGACCTTGCCGCCGCCGGGCTGGTCCTCCTCGGGAAGGAAGGTCCGCCCCAGCAGGGGGGGCACCCCCAGCACCGAGAAGAAGCTGGCCGTGGCGCGCGCCGCGTTCAGCCGCTCGGCTCCACCCCCCCCGGTGAGGGTGGCGGAAGTCTGCCAGAACGCTCCCATCTCCGAGAACACCCGGTTCTGCTGGCGCCGGTCGAAGTAGTCCGGGGGCGAGGACGATGCCTGGTCCAGCCCCAGCCCCGAGTACCGGTTCCAGACGAGCACCAGCGCGTCCGCATCCGAATACGGCAGGGGGCGCAGGAGAACGGCGTTCACCACGCTGAAGATGGCGGTGTTGGCGCCGATGCCGAGTGCCAGCGTCAGCACCGCCACCAGGGTGAAGCCGGGGCTCTTGCGCAGGGTGCGGACAGCGTAGCGCAGATCTGGAAGTAGTGTATCCATGCCTCCTCTACTCGGCGCGGAGCGCGACGATCGGGTTAAGCCACGGGGCGCGGCGGGTGGGTAGATGGCCAGCACACGGAACGGGGGCCGCACGGCGGTACGGGGAGCGCGCGGCCCGGGCCGGATCGCGCGCGTGCCGCAATGGCGGGGAGCCGCCCATCCCGATGCTTTTGTGCGGAAAACATCGGTGGGCGGGGTTCCACCCGCAGATCAGCCGGGGGACTTCCCCGCACCGCCGTGCTCCCGCCCCTGGCAAGAGAGGATCATGCCAGCGGCCGCGGCACTTCTATCGTGTTGGCCTTGTACGGCTTGCTTCGAGTCGGGCCTCGGCTTCTGGCGTGGCAAAGTGTTCGCTTGTGGGATAGGAGCATCCCAAATGCGGACAGCCGCCCGCGCCGCGCGAGCAGCGACGGCGCAGAGCCCGGCGATATGCGGCCTGCCCCTAAAAGTCTGTTGAAAAAAGTGCCATTTGGCAGTGCGATTGGATAATCCGGGTGGTAGATTGTGGGAAACACAATGCTTCCCACCCGACCGCCTGACCAATGCTCGGACGCAACTGTTCTGAACCGGCGCTCTTCCAATATGTGAATGTGGAAGCGCTCGTGCCCAAGAACCATTTCCTGCGCAAGGTCGACGCTGTACTGGATCTGTCGTTCGTGCGCGCTGCAGTGCTCGGAGGCGGGTGTTTCGGGGCGGCACCTGTCGGGCGATGGGACGCAAGTGCGGGCGGATGCGAGCATGCAGAGTTTGGAGGCGATCATCGAGGCTGCCGAGCCCTCCGGTGACGCTGAAGATCCGTCGGGAGAGACAGGCGGGAGCACGGTGGAGGAGCAGCAGGCTCCCTCGCTGAAGCTGGTTTCGAGCGAGGCGAAGGAGCCGCAGCCGCGCGGCGGCTGGAAGGGCCACGGGGTGAAGTACTCCAACCAGACGCACCGCTCCACGAGCGATCCGGACGCGCGGCTGTACCGGAAGGGCAAGGGGAAAGAGAGCAAGCTCAGCTACCTGGTGCACGACCTCATCGACACGAAGAGCCGTGTGACCTGAGCCGGAAGGTGAGCGAGGCGCACTCGTCGGCCGAGCGGAGGGTGTGCATCGAGATGCTGGACGAGGTGCTGGCGAAGCAGGACGTGCTGGGCCTTCCGAACCTACGCGGATTTCCGCGCGGAACTCGGCGCCACGTGCGCGGATCTGCACCTCAACCCTGCGGAGCTCACGTTCCGTGACCTGACGAATCTGATCGTCGCATGGCTGAAAGCGTTTCCGCTTTCCGCTGGCTCCACCTAGAAAAGCCCCACCTGAGTTGGCGCTCCCGATTCCAAGATCAG
>JAUJMI010000214.1 GCA_030446945.1 Longimicrobium sp.
CACGCGGGACCTCGCCCCTCGGCTCGTGCGCCTCTCGGTGGACGTGCGCGCCGACAGCGCCGGGGAGGTGGCGGAGCTGTGGCGCGCGCAGCGTGCGCTGGATTCGCCGGGCGCCGTCCTCCTCTGCGTCCCGCCCCCGCCCGAGCACGCCCTCCCCGCCGCTGCCATCGAGGCGACGATCCGCCAGGCGCTGGCTCTAGCCGAACGCGCGGCGGTCACGGGAAAGGAGGTGACGCCGTTCCTCCTGCGCGCGGTGGCGGAGAGCACGGGCGGGGTGTCGCTGGAGGCGAACGTGGCGCTCCTCCTGAACAACGCGCGGGTGGGCGCCGCCGTGGCCGCGGCGCTGGCGTGACCAAGGACGTGCTCCGCCGCGAGGCGCGCCGCCGCATGCGCGATCTCCTCCCCAGCGAGCGCGCCGCCGCCGAGACGGAAATAGCGCGGCTGGTGTGGACCGTGCCGGAGGTAGCCGCCGCGCGCACCCTCCTCCTCTACGCGCACCTTCCGGACGAGGTCTCCACCGACGCCATCGCCCTGGAAGCGCTCACGCGGGGCGTGCACGTCGTCTTCCCGCGCGTCCTCGCCGACACCCGCGCGCTGGACCTGCACACCGTCGCGGAGCCGTCGTCGCTGCGCATCGGCGCGTACGGCATCCGCGAGCCGGACCCGGAGCGCTGCGCCCGCGTCCATGTGGATGCCGTGGACGCGGTTCTCGTCCCCGGCCTCGCCTGGGACCGCCGCGGCGGCCGCCTGGGGCGCGGCGCCGGCTACTACGACCGCCTCTTCGCCCTCCCCGAGTGGCGCGGGTTCCGATGCGGGGTATTCTTTCGTGCGCAGGAAGTCCCCTCCGTCCCTACCGACCCCTGGGACGTCCCGCTGCAGGCGGTGGTGACGGAGGGCGGGGTGGCGGCGCTGCGCTGACCGCGGTTCGGGCGCGGGGCCCCGGTAGCCACGCCGGCGCCGGGTTCATCCCCCGGTGTTCCCGCGGACACCGCGCCATCAACCGCCGGTCACCTCCGCCATGTCCGCGAGCTGCTCCGCCGTCAGCCGATACGTGTACCACTCGCGCATGTGGCGGGCGCCGAGGCCCTCGTAGAACTCGATGGCGAGCTGGTTCCAGTCGAGCACCACCCATTCCATCCGTCCGCACCCCCGCAGCAGCGCCTCGCCCGCGAGGAAGCGGAAGAACGCCTTGCCGATCCCGTGGCGCCGCGCCTCAGGGAGGACGAAGAGGTCCTCCAGGTAGAGGGTGGGGAGCGCCAGGAACGACGAGTACGTCTCGCAGGTGATGGCGTACGCGAGCGCCTCGCCGGCGGGGGACTCGGCCAGGTACACCTGGATGCGGTTGGGGGGCGGCCCGAATGCGTCATGCACCAGACGCTCGCGGGCGTCGGGGCGGGGGCGGTCGAGCTTCTCGTAGTCCGCCAGTGCGTCCACCAGCGCCAGCCACCGCTCCGTGTCCTCGCGCGCGGCGGGGCGCAGGGTGAAGTCAGCCACGATCCCCCTCCTTTTCCGCGCGGCGCAGGTCGGCCAGGCGGGCGCGGTAGATGGTGACCATGGTGTCGTCGAAGAAGTGCTCCTCGCCGCCCTCGGGAAGGAGGTGCTTGATGGAGTGCTCCAGGGTGAGGATGGCGGCGAACGGCTTCGCCATCCACCCCTCCAGGAGCCGGTCCAGCATGCGGCTCTCGTACGGCGGATCGGCGAAGGCGATGTCGTAGCGGGCGATGGGGAGCGCCGCCGCGAAGGGGAGCGCGTCCTTTTTGAAGATCCGCGTCTTCTCGCGCACGTGCAGCGCGGCGACATTGGCCTTGAGCGCGTGCAGCGACGCGGGGCGCGACTCCACGAAGTCCGCAGAGTGGGCGCCGCGCGACATGGCCTCCAGCCCGAGGGCGCCCGTCCCCGCGAACAGGTCCAGCACGCGGGCTCTGGGGAAGTCGGGCTCCAGCAGCCGCAGCCAGGCATCGCGCACGTGCTCGGCGGTGGGGCGCACGCGCCGGTCCGCGGGCGAGGTCAGGTGCCGCCCGGCCCACTTCCCCGCCACGATCCTCACTCCGCCCCCTCGGTAAAGTGCCGGCGCGGGGTACGCCTCCTATCGGCATCGCTGTTCGTCATGCCGTTGCCCACTCCCGCCACAGCGGCTCGTTCCAGCCCACGGCCAGCAGGATGCCGGAGCGCAGGAGGGGGGTGACGAGGAGCGCGGGCTCGTCCTCGAGGAGCGGGAGGATGCGCGCCTCGGGGAGGTGCGCCGCGTGCAGGCCGCGCTCCCGGAAGCGCTTCGAGTCGCGGTCCAGCAGCGCCTCGGCGCCGAACTTCTGGGCGAAGCGCTTCAGCTCGCCGGCGGATGCGGCGCGCTCCTTCAGGTCCACGAAGTGGGTGCGGATGCGGCGCTCCTTGAAGAACCGGAGCGCCTTGCGCGTCTCGGCGCACCCCTTGGTGCCGAAGATCTGGACTTCCATCGTGTCAGGCGGTCGCGGTGGCGCGGCGGCTGGGCGCGACGGGCCGGGCGGCGCGCGCCGGGAGGTCGGCGGCCATGCGCCGGGCGGCCCACGCCAGCGCCAGGTTCACCGGCAGCGCCAGGGCGATGATCCACCCGTTCGCCTGGTCGACCCCCGGAACGATCTGCAGCACGAATCCGAGCACCGAGAGCCCCGCCACCGCCGCCGACAGCAGCCACGCCGGCCGCGCCGCCCACCTCGCTCCGTACGCCAGCACCGGCAGCAGCAGGACGAGCGGGAGCGCCAGCGGCGAGAGCTGGAGGATGTTCTCGTTGCGGTACGCGATGCCGTGGTCGGTCAGCGACCAGAGGCCGGCCAGTATCCACCCGCCCGTCCCCGCGAAGAGGAGCCAGAGTCCCGCCACCGCCGCGAACCCGAAGCGCGCCGCCCGCCCCCTGGACGCGCGCGACGCCAGTAGCGCCAGCAGACCGCCCAGCGCCACCCCCGCGGCCAGGTAGCCGGCGAGCCAGTTGGGCTCCTCGGCGGGCGCCGGCGGGCGGGTGGAGCGGACGGCCTCGGTCTCCTCGCGCACCAGCGGCACCATGCGGCCGGCGGCGTCCGGCACCCGCAGCTCCGCCAAGCGGTCGTGCAGCGCCCCCGGGAGGAACATCTCCTCCCAGCGCGAGATCGGCCGGTCCGCGGCGGGACCCAGGCCGCCCATCAGCGCCGTGAAGATGGGGATGTCCGCGGCGCCGGCGGCGGTCAGCCGCTCGGTGTGCTCGCGGTAGGTGGCGCCGGCGGGAACGCGCGCCGTGGCCGCCTTCAGCCGCCCGCCCAGCACGCGGTCGATGGCGTCGCGCACGCGGGTGGAGCAGTTGTCCCGGTAGTAGTCGTAGCGATAAAAGCGGTTCTGCGGGAGCTCGTTCACGGCCAGCAGGCGCGCGAGCTCGGTCGCCTGGGCGGGCGTCAGGTTAAGCTCCTGCACCGCCACCGTGCGGTTCATCCCCGCGTAGTGCTGCAGGGTCGCGCCGGCGTCGAACGCGGCGACCCAGTACAACATCCGCCCCTGGATGAAGTTCTTGAGGAAGTTCTCCTGCGCGAAGTCGAACATCCCGTAGTTGTACGCCAGGTCCGCCCCGGTGCGCGGGTCGTGCACCCAGATGGCGTTGTGGCCGAAGCGCTCCCACACCAGGTCGCCCGGGCCCATCGTCATCACGAAGACCCGCGGCACCGTGCCGGGCGCGGGCGCCTGCGCGGCGGCCGGGACGGCGAAGAGCAGCGCGGCAATGAGAGCCAGCGCGTACCGCGGGAGCGGGCGGACGATGTACTGCATCACGAGGCGCATGCAAAGGGAACGCAACGGGTTGAACGGCAAGGTAACGCGCTTCCCCCCGCCTTCGCCACGCCCGTCAGGGGCCCAAAGAGAAGCGGGGTCCCCCGGCTGCCGGAGGGACCCCGCTGTACCGCGCCGGAGGGCGGTCAGTTCCGCCGGCGCTCCTCTTCCCCACGAATGCGCACGCGCTCGTGCCGCTCGGTCTCCACGCGCCGGCCGCTCCACTCCACGTCCAGCTCGCGGCGCTGCCCCTGGCGCACCACCTCCAGCCGCACCCTTCCCTCCTGGTCGCCGAAGGCGCGGCGCCGGTCGGCCACGGAGGCCACCGTGCGGCCGCCGGCGCGCACGATCACGTCGCCCCCCTGCAGCCCGGCACGCGCGGCCGGGGTGGAGCGTGACACCTGCAGCACGAGCACCCCGTCGTCCACGCGGAAATAGCGGGCCAGCTCCGGGTTCAGCTCCGAGAGCTCGGCGCCGGCCACCGCACGCCGCCCGAGGTCCAAAAAGAAGGGGAGCGACCGGGTCACCGCCAGCTCACGTCCCAACTCCCGCCCCAGCGCGCGCCCCATGCGGTCCATCGAGCGCAGGTTCACCACCACGCTGTCACCCCTGGCGCCGTCGGCACGGTCGACGCTGTAGACGATTACGCTGTCGCCCTGCCGGGTGCGCACCCGCTCGCGCAGCTTCCCCATGCGCCGCCCCAGGCTGTCCAGGTGCGTGCGGATGGAATCGACGTGGAAGGTCACCCGGTCGCCGCCTCCGATGATGGTGACCTCGCCGGGGAGGGTGCGGGCGATCCCCTCGCGGCGCGCGGCGACCACGATGCGCTCCTGCTCGGCACCGCCGCGGCGGATGCGCAGCCGAACCGTGTCGCCCACCTCCAGCTCCTCGCGGAGGCGCTCGATGGTGCGCTCGGTGGCGGGGGCGCCGTTCACCCGCACCACGATGTCGCCGGTGCGCACCCCGGCGCGGTCGGCGGCGGAGCGCGCCACCACCTCGGCCACGCGGGCCTCGCGGGCGCCGTCGCTCTCCCAGTCGAACGCCACGCCCATCCACCCGCGCGGCGCCTCGCCGCGCTGAGCGGCGAGGGCGGCCGGAGCCATCAGCATCGCCGCCAGCAGCGGCATCCAACCCTTGATCACGCGCATCTCTCGGTCTCTTTCGGTTCACTCGGTTTCAGTACCACGCGCTCTGCGAGGCGCGGTCGATCTGCCGCCGGAGAGCATCGCGCTCGTCCAGGACGGCCAGGTGGTACCCGTTCAGCACGGGGTCGCCGGGGGCCTGCTCCAGCGCGCGGCCGGTGGTCTCCACCAGCGTCTGCAGGGCGGAGAGGCGGGTCTCGGGATCCGCGCCGCTGGCCGGGTCCGCGATCTCCGCGTACCTGCGCAGCGCGGCCACGTACGCGGCCTCCGCCTCGTCGAGCTCCCGCGCCGCCGTCCTCGTCTCGGGCGTCAGGACAGGGGCGCGGCGCGGCATGGCGGTCCGCGCGTCCCCCGCGCGCGCCGACACCAGGCGCGCCACCGGGAGCTCGCCCGTGGGAACGGCGGACTCCTCCTCCACCGGCGCATCCGCCACCCGGGACTCGGCGCGCGCCGGGGGAAGCTGTGCCACCCCCAGCACCCGGTCCTCCCCCTTTGACGGCTGGCCGGGCGCCTGCGCCACATGGCGGCTCGTGCCGGGCCGCAGCAGCGACAGCCCCGCCGCGGCCCCCGTGGCGAAGAGCAGCAGCGCCGCCGCGATCTTCAGCAGCGGGCGCGTCGCGCGGAAGGCTCGCGCGGGCGCGGGGCGCATCAGGGCCTCCCCGGTCAGCGCCGCCTCCAGCGCACGCCAGGCGCCGGGGCTCGGCTCCGGGTCTGCGAGGGTGGCCAGCGCGGCGGTCTGCGCGCGCATTGCGTCGCGCTCGCGGCGGCAGACCAGGCAGTCGCGCAGGTGCTCGGCCTCGGCCGGCTCCGGCGCTTCGTCCACCAGGCGGGCCAGTTCTTCCAGCGTCAGGTGCTGCATGCCTCCACTCCTTCCGCGGGGACGAGGGACGAGGGGCTCAGCAGCGACCTCATCCGTGCCCGCGCCTTGAAAAGCTGGCTCTTGCAGGTGCCGGGGTTCACCCCCAGCACCTCCGCGATCTCTTCGTGCGTGTACCCTTCTACGTCGTGCAGCACCAGCACGCGCCGCATCCCTTCGGGGAGCTTCTCCATCGCCCGCTCCAGCTTCAGGCGCAGGACGGCGTCCTCGCCCTGCGGCCGCACGGCGGCGGAGTGCTCTTCAAGCGGCGCCTCTCGCCCGCTGCGCCGCTCCCGTGACCTGCGGCCGTGGAGTGCGCTGTTGACCGCGATCCGGTGGAGCCACGTGGTGAACGCCGACTCCCCCCGAAAGGCGGGGAGGGCGCGGATGGCGCGCAGCCAGGCGTCCTGCGCCCAGTCCTCGGCCAGCGTATCGTCGCCGGCCAGGCGGCGCACGACGGCGTACACGCGGCGTGCATGGCGCTGGTAAAGCGCCCGCACCGCCCCGCCATCGCCCCGCTTGGCTCGCTCGATCAGCTCCAGGTCTTCCATGATCCGTTCACGGGTCCACAGCATAGGATGCCGGGTCCCACGGAAGGGTTGCCGGGCAACAGCGAACAGCATCACACAGAAGAAACCGCAAGCCACAGAGAACTGCTTTTGCCGTTCTTCCTCCGTGCCTCTGTGTCTCCGTGTGAGGCCCGTCGTGTTGTCCCGCCCCAACGTTTCGCCGCGTCCGGTGGTATTGTCGTGCAGCAGGGCGACGGCGAGGCCGCGTCCGCACCTCCCGCACACTACGGTACACGGCAATGAAGAGCTACGTTCGATACATGGTCGCCCTTACGCTGCTGGCCG
>JAUJMI010000215.1 GCA_030446945.1 Longimicrobium sp.
CGCGTGGCGCTGGTCACCGGGGGCGGGCGTGGGCTGGGCGAGCAGATCGCGACGGGGCTGGCGCAGGCGGGTGCGTCGGTGGCGCTGGCGTCGCGGAAGCGCGAGGCGTGCGAGGAGGTGGCGCGCGAGCTGGCCGAGACCCACGGCGTGCGCACGATGGCGCTGCGGCTGGACGTGACCT
This sequence comes from Longimicrobium sp., assembly GCA_030446945.1. Classification (GTDB taxonomy): domain Bacteria; phylum Gemmatimonadota; class Gemmatimonadetes; order Longimicrobiales; family Longimicrobiaceae; genus Longimicrobium. The sequence goes on from JAUJMI010000215.1 coordinate 182, forward strand.
CGGAGGAGGAGGTGCGCGCCGCGCTGGACGAGGCGGAGGTCGAGCTGGGGCTGGTGGACATCCTGGTCAACAATGCGGGGACCAGCTGGGGCGCACCCGCGGCCGAGATGCCGCTGGAGGCGTGGCACAAGGTGATGGAGACCAACGCCACCGGCGCCTTTCTCTGCTCGCGCGAGGTGGGGCGCCGGCTGATCGAGCGCGCGGCGCCGGGCGCCATCCTCAACATCGCCTCGGTGGCCGGCCTGCGCGGCTCGCAGCCGGAGCTGCTGGACGCCGCCGGGTACGCCGCATCCAAGGGCGCCGTCATCGCCCTCACGCGAGACCTGGCGGTGAAGTGGGCGCGCCACGGCATTCGCGTCAACGCGCTCGCCCCCGGCTTCTTCCCCACGAAGATGACCGCCGGCGTGCTGGAGCAGGCGGGAAAGCTTATCTCGGGCGCCGTCCCCTTCGGCCGCCTCGGCGGCGACGACGAGCTGATGGGGGCGGCGCTATTCTTGTTGTCGGCGGCGGGCGGGTACGTGACGGGGCAGGTGCTGGCGGTGGATGGCGGGATGACGGCGTGAGAAAAGAAAGTCCCAGGTGCTAAGTCCTGCGTGAACTGCGACAGGATTCGGCACATGGGCACTTAGCACTTAGCACAAGCACATAGCACTCAGCACTTCCCCAGGAGCGTGTCATGGCCACGATGGTGAGCGAGGAGACGGGCGCGCCCGTGCACATGGATGTGGAAGACGGGATCGCCATCATCCGCCTGGATCAGCCGGGGAAGCCGGTCAACGTCATCTCCGCTGACCTGGTTACGGCGATGGACGACATCCTCCGCCGCCTCGAAGAGGGCGAGGCGGATGCCAGCGTGCGCGCGGCCGTCATCCTCTCCGAGAAGAAGGGGACGTGGATCGCCGGGGCGGACATCGAGCAGTTCAAGGAGTTCCGCACCCCGGCCGACGCCGAGGCCGCCTCCCGCGCCGGCCAGCGGCTCCTCGACCGGCTCGAGAACCTGCGCGTTCCCGTCGTCGCGGCCATCGACGGGGTGGCGCTGGGCGGCGGGCTGGAGGTGGCGCTCGCCTGCACCTACCGCATCGCCAGCGACTCGCCCAAGACCAGGCTGGGGCTTCCCGAGGTGAACCTGGGGATCGTCCCCGGCGCGGGCGGCACGCAGCGGCTGCCGAGGCTGATCGGGGTGCGCGCCGCGCTCGACCTGATGCTCACCGGCAAGCAGCTGGACGGCCGCCGCGCCCGCGGCGCCGGCATCGTGGACGAAGTGGTCCCCGTCGCCATCCTCCCCGCCGTGGCGCGCCAGGTGGCCAACGACCTGGCGGAGGGCCGCAAGGAGCCGCGCGGCGCCGCCCGCCGCAGGTCGCCGCAGTGGATGGAGAACCTCCCCGGGATGCGCCAGCTCATCTTCAGCAAGGCGCGCCAGGGGGTGATGTCGAAGACCAAGGGACTCTATCCCGCGCCGCTCCGCCTCCTCGAAGTGGTGGAGAAGGGGCTGGACCGGGACCTGGCCGAGGGGCTGGAGCTGGAGGCGCGCGCGTTCGGCGAGTTGGCGGTGACGCCTGAGGCCCGCTCCCTGGTGCACCTCTTCTTCGCCACGACCGCGGCCAAGAACGATCCCGCGCTGGGCGAGACGGCCAAGCCCAAGAAGGTGGACCGCATCGCCGTGGTGGGCGCGGGCTTCATGGGCGCGGGGATCGCCGCCGCGTCGGCCGAGAGCGGGATCAGGGTGCGCCTCAAAGACGTCAAGCCTGAGGCCGCCGCCAAGGGACTGAAGACGGCGCGTGACACCCTCATCAAACGGGCGAAGCGCAAGAAGGCGCGCGGCTTCGAGATCACCGCCCTCACCGACCGCGTGGAGGCGACCACCGAGTACACCGGCTTCCACTCCGCCGACGTCGTCGTCGAAGCGGTGTTCGAGGACGTCTCGCTCAAGCAGACCGTCATCCGCGACGTCGAGGCGAAGATCGGCGCGGGGACGGTGCTGGGCTCCAACACCTCCACCATCCCGATATCGACGCTGGCGGAGGCGGCGTCGCGTCCGGAGAACGTGATCGGGCTGCACTTCTTCTCCCCGGTCGAGAAGATGCCGCTGCTGGAGATCATCACGCACCCGGGGACGGCGGGGTGGGTGACGGCGACCTCGCACGCCTTTGGCAAGCAGATCGGCAAGACGCCCATCATCGTCAACGACGCGCCGGGCTTCTACGCCAACCGCATCCTCTCGCCGTACATGGCCGAGGCGGCGCTGCTGCTGGAGGAAGGGGTGCGGATGGAGGAGATCGACGCCGCCATGACCGGGTGGGGGTACCCCGTGGGCCCCATCACCCTGTACGACGAGGTGGGGCTGGACGTGGCGCAGAAGGCGGGGAAGATCCTGGCCGCCGCCTTCGCGGACCGGATGCGGCCCAGCAGCGTCCTGGACCGCATGGTGGCGGACGGGCGGCAGGGGCGCAAGAACGGCCGCGGCTTCTTCACCTACGACGAGGACGGCAAAAAGGGCACGCCGGACGAGTCGGTGTACGCCGTGATCGGCAGCCCGGCCGCCAAGACGCTCCCGCGCGCCGAGATCCAGGAGCGGCTGGGGCTGATGATGGTCAACGAGGCGCTGCGCACGCTGGAGGAGGGCGTCCTGCGCTCCGCCCGCGACGGCGACGTGGGCGCGGTGCTGGGGATCGGCTTTCCGCCCTTCCGCGGCGGCCCCTTCTGGTACGTCGACCAGACCGGCGCGGCCGCCGTGCTGGAGCGGATGCGCGCCCTGGAGGCCAGGCACGGCCCCCGCTTCGCCCCCGCGGCGCTGCTGGTGGAGCGCGCGGCGTCGGGGGAGCGCTTCTTCCCCGACGAGAGCTGAGCGCGGTGCCGGCCGCCGCCCCGCTGCAGGTGGCGCCCGGCGTCCACCGCGTCTCCGTGCCCCTGCCGTTCCCGCCGCGCGAGGTGGCGGCCTGGCTGCTGGAGGACGGCGCGGGGCACACGCTGGTGGACACGGGGATCGACACCCCGCCCGCCCGCGGCGCCCTGCGCGACGGCGCCGAGCGGCTGGGCGTCACCCCGGCCACGCTGCGCCACGTGGTGCTCACCCATGCGCACATCGACCACTACGGGCTGGCGGGTCCGGTGCGCGCCTGGAGCGGCGCCCGCGTGTGCATGCACGAGCGCGAGGAGGCCCTGATCCGCGCCTTCGTGGACGACTGGCCGGCGGAGCGGCACCGCGCCGCGGAGGAGTTCCGCGCGCACGGGGTGCCGGACGGGGTGGTGCCGGAGCTGATCGCCGCCACCGACCGCATCCACGCGCAGTACGAGGACTTCCGCCCAGACGACCTGCTGGCGGGAGAGCGCGGCGACCTGCCCGGCGGCGGCGGGTGGGAGTGGCTGCTGACGCCGGGGCACTCGCCGGGGCACGTGAGCGTGTATCACCCGGAGCGGCGCATCCTGATCGCGGGCGACCACGTCCTCCCGCGCATCTCCCCCAACATCGGCGCGGACCGCTACGTCCCCGACCCGCTCTCCGAGTACCTGGCCTCGCTCGCCCGCCTCCGCGACCTGCCGGTGGAGCTCGTCCTCCCCTCGCACGGCGAGCCCTTCGCCGATCTCGCGGCGCGCGTGGACGACATCGTGGCGCATCACCACGAGCGCAACGAGCAGCTGCTGGCGCTGCTGGAGCGTCCCCGCAGCGCCTACGAGCTCGCGCTCCTCGTCTTCCCGGACCTTCCCGCAGACACGCGCCTGCACGCGCTTCGCGAGACGCTGGCGCACCTGGCGTACCTGGAGCGCGCGGCCCGCGTGGTGCGTGAGGGCGAGCGGGGTGCCCTCACCCCCGCGCGTTACACTCGCTGCCCCCTCCCCCGATAACAGGAGACGGCTGCGCCCTCACGTTACCGAGAGAGGGGGCTGGAACTGCGGCAGGGGAGAACGGCGCGGGTTTCGCCAGGGTAGGCGTTGGGGAGAGGGTGGACGCGATGAATCGCGCCCCTACGCGAATCGGGCAGATGCATGCGTGCGCCCCTCCCCCAGGTAGTTTTGGGGGAGGGGCAGCGAGGAACGAGCGGGGAGAGGGCCCGCCGGCCAACGCACCGAACCACAAGGAGATCGCATGGAAGACTGGCGCAGCAACCTGGTGGAGTCGCCCGCCGAGATCGCGCAGCTCTGGCGCGAGACGCGGCGCATCGCGGTGCTGGGGATCAAGACGGAGGCGCAGTCGGGGCAGCCCGCCTTCTACGTTCCCGAGTACCTGCAGCGCGCCGGGTTCGACATCGTCCCGGTGCCGGTTTACTACCCGGACGCCACCGAGATCCTGGGCCAGCCCGTGTACCGCAAGGTGGCGGAGGTGCCGGGTGAGATCGACATGGTGAACATCTTCCGCCGCTCGCAGGACGTCGGCCCGCACGTGGACGACATCCTCGCCGCGCGCCCCAGGTCCGTCTGGATGCAGAGCGGAATCCGCAACGAGGAAGCGGCCCGCCGCTTCGCCGAAGCCGGCATCCGCGTGGTGCAGGACCGCTGCGCGATGGTGGAGCACAGGCGCTCGGCGCGGTAGAACATCACACGGAGGCCACAGAGGGAGCTGCAAGACAACGAGAAAACCACTCCTGAACGGAGCGCTTCGCTGAACCCGCCTCGCCGCGGACCTCGGGCGCGGAGTGAAGGAGACGGGCTCTCCTGTGCAATGCGATCCGTCCAATGTTCGGTAGCCGGTGTGTGGCGATGCACGGGATCGGACCTGCCCGGCACCGCTGTTGGACTGAAACGCGGTTCGCCGGGGTGCGCTTCGAGCCCAGCGTACTTGCATCCGAACCTGGGCCGGGGCGGTGAACGCGGCAGAGCCCGTCTCCTTCACTCCGCGCCAGGCGATCGCGTGGCCAGGGGTGCGGCGCGTGCGCTCCCTTCAGGAAGTGAGCTCTCTCCGGGGTTCTGCGTGAGCCCTGTTGCTCCTTCGCTTTTGTTCTTGCCGGTCCCTCCGCGTCTCTGTGTGAGGCCGCTGTTGCTGTAACACCGGACGCCGCGAGGCCGGGGCTGAATCGCGCGTGGGGACGCTTCTCGCGGGAGGGCGCGGCGCACGGCGGCGGGGCAGGGGCATCGGCATCAATCCCTTGCACTTAGCACTCGGCACCCGGGACTTCCCGGTTGTAGGGCGTTCCCCTACGAGAGTGTCAGGGTGCCTCCGCGCCGTGCGCGGGGACGCCGTGGCGGGCGGGGGCGGGTGCTTGCCGGGCGCGCCAGCGAATGCTATATGGGTGCATTCCGAAAGAGCCCCGCGGGCGAGGGGCTCGTTCGGAGTGCAGACGACCGCGCGCGAACCGGCGAGCCCGCCGGCTCACGCTCCGTGCGGGCTGAGGTGTTCTCCGCAAGCAGACCATGAACAGAGCTCTCTCCTTCGCTGGAACCCTGCTCCTCGCCCTGGGCGTGGCGTCGTGCCGCGACTACCAGGCGACCGAGGCGGACGGGCCGGATCAGCCGATCGCGTTCTACCACAGCGTGCACGCCGGCCAGAACCAGATCCCGTGCATGTACTGCCACTACAACGCGGACCGGTCGCCGGCGGCGAACATCCCCAGCGTGCAGCTCTGCGTGGGGTGCCACGTGGCGGGAAGCGCGGCGGCGGGGGCGGTGCCGGCGCAGGCGGCGCTCACCTTCCCCACGAAGCAGCGCGACAGCACCTGGCACCGCGAGGCGCTCAAGCTGGTGGACTACTGGAAGCGCGGCGAGGCGATCCCCTGGGTGCGCGTGTACGACGTGCCGGACCACGCGCACTTCCCGCACTACGTGCACGTCAACGCCGGGCTCCAGTGCCAGACGTGCCACGGGCCCGTGCAGAACATGAAAAAGGTCTACCAGTACTCATCGCTGCGCATGGGGTGGTGCGTCTCGTGCCACCGCGGCGAGACGCCGCTCTCGGCGCCCGAGGAGGCCGCCGTGCGCCAGCGCTCGTCGTTCGTGCGCAAGATCGCCACGCTCCGCGCGCAGGGGAACGACGTGCGCGGCCAGCTCGCCACGTATCCCAACCAGCGGGCCTCCACGGACTGCACCGTATGCCACTACTGAGCGCGCACCCCTGGAAGCGACACGACGCCGCGCGCGCCGCCGGCGCGACGGAATCGAGGAGACAGCATGGCTGATGGAATGAAGAGGCGCGACTTCCTCACGGTGGTGGGAGCCGCCGGGGCGGGGGTCGCGGTCACCGGGTGCGGCACCGGCTCGGGCGGGCAGGAGACCTTTCTGGCCTCGGTGCGCCCGGCGGAAGACGTGGTGCCCGGCGTGCCCACCTGGTACACCACCACCTGCCGCGAATGCCCGGCCGGGTGCGGCCTGCACGTGGAGACGCACGAGGGCCGCGCCACCAAGGTGGAGGGGAACCCCAACCACCCCGTGAGCCACGGCAACACCTGCGCGCGCGGGCAGGCTTCGGTGCAGGGGCTCTACCACCCCGACCGG
>JAUJMI010000216.1 GCA_030446945.1 Longimicrobium sp.
GCAGAGCCTGGTGGTGGGCGTGGTGGGGCGTACCACGCTGGAGCGCCTGCGCCCGCAGGCGCGGGAGCGGACGGCCGCGATCGTGGCGCGGGCGCGGGCTAAGCGGCAGGCGCCGCCGAGGAGTCCGGATTTGGGGCGTGGGGGTATGGGGGGGACTGGGGATAGCCAGCAGGGGCTCCGCGAACGAGAATAGAGGGGCTCGACACAACGTACCTAGCGACACGGGACACATGCGCATTCACGCTCTTGCCCTGCTACTGCTCGCCGTGCCCGCCGCGGCGCAGCAGCCGCGACAGATCACGGCCGAGGACTACGCGCGGGCCGAGCGCCGGCTCGCCGCCAACACCGCGCCGCTGGTGACGGGGACGGCCGGGCCGCCCACCTGGACGGCGGAGGGGCGTTTCTGGTACCGCTCCAACACGCCGGAGGGGGCACGGTATTTCATCGTGGATCCGGTCCGCGGGACGCGCGAGCCGCTGTTCGACCCCGCGCGGCTGACGCCGGCGCTGGGGACGGCGGCGGGGGGCGAGATCCCGGCCGGCCAGCTCCCCGTCGTGCTCGATCTCACCGAGGACGGGCGCCGCGCCACGGTGATGCTGCGCCGGGGGCGCTTCACCTGCGACCTGCAGGCGTACACCTGCACCCGCGCCCCGGCCACACCCGAGGACGCCAGCCTGTCGCCGGACGGGCGCCTGGCGGCCTTCATTCGCGATTACAACCTGTGGGTGAGGGACCTCGCCAGCGGGGGCGAGACGCAGCTCACCACGGACGGCATCAAGGACTTCGGCTACGCCACCAACAACGCGGGCTGGGTGCACGGCGACGACCCGGTGCTCACCTGGTCTCCCGACTCGCGCCAGATCGCCACCTTCCAGCACGACGGGCGCGGCGTCGGCGACATGTACCTGGTGTCCACCAACGTCGGGCAGCCGCGGCTGGAGGCGTGGAAGTACCCGCTCCCAGGCGACACCGTCATCTTCCGCATCCAGCGCGTCATCGTGAACGTGGCGGACGCCGGCCGTCCGCGCGTGGTGCGCTTCCAGATGCCGCCCGACCCGCACCGCTCCACCGTCACCGACCACGTGCAGTGCAGCGGCGGCACCGTGTGCGACCTGCAGTGGTATCCCGACGGCTCCAAGGTCGCTTTCGTCAGCAGCTCGCGCGACCACAAGACGGCGTGGATGCGCGTGGCGGACGCCCGCACAGGCGAGGTGCGCACCCTGTTCGAAGAGCGCTCGCAGACGCAGGTGGGCGACGCCTCGTTCACCGAGAACCTGTGGCGCATCCTTCCGGCGACCAACGAGCTGATCTGGTGGTCGCAGCGCGAGGGTTGGACGCGGCTCTACCTGTACGACCTGAACACGGGCCGCCTCAAGAACGCCATCACGACCGGCGAGGGGAACGTGATGGACATCGTGCGCGTGGACGAGCAGAAGCGCGTCCTCTACTTCACGGCGCAGGGCAAGGAGGCGGGGCGCGACCCGTACTACCAGCAACTCTACCGCATCGGCTTCGACGGGCGCGGGGAGACGCTCCTCACCCCCGAGGACGCGCACCACACCGTCTCCATGTCGCCGGACGGGCGCTTCATCGTGGACACGTACTCCACGCCGGACGCGCCCCCCGTCACCGTGCTGCGCGACATGAACGGCCGCGTGGTCCGGCCGCTCGAGCGCGCCGACATCTCGCGGCTGGTGGCGACCGGATGGCGGCCGCCCACGCGCATCCGCATGAAGGCGCGCGACGGGCAGACGGACATCTACGGGCTGATGTTCACGCCGGCCGCGCTCGATTCGACCAAGAAGTACCCCATCGTCAACTACATCTACCCGGGCCCGCAGGTGGGGAGCGTGGGGCCGCGCAGCTTCATAGCTTCGCGCAGCGACCACCAGGCGCTGGCGGAGCTGGGCTTCGTGGTGGTGGCCATCGACGGGATGGGGACGCCGGGGCGCAGCAAGGCGTTCGCGGACGCCTACTACGGCCGGATGATCGACAACACCCTCCCCGACCAGATCGCGGGTATGCGCGAGCTGGCGCGGCGCTACCGCTTCATCGACATCGATCGGGCGGGGATCTGGGGGCACTCGGGCGGCGGCTACGCGACGGCGGCCGCCATGTTCCGGCACCCCGAGTTCTTCAAGGTGGGGATCTCCGAGTCCGGCAACCACGATAACCGCAACTACGAAGACGACTGGGGCGAGCGCTACCAGGGTCTTCTGGTGCGCACCGGCACCACGGACAACTACGCCGACGAGGCCACCCAGACGCATGCCGCCAACCTGCGTGGCAAGCTGATGCTGGCCCACGGCGGGATGGACGACAACGTGCCGCCCTACAACACGTACCTGGTGGTGGACGCGCTGGTGAAGGCGAACAAGGACTTCGACCTGATCATCTTCCCCGACGCGCGCCACGGCTACGGCGTGCACAGCAGCTACATGACGCGCCGCCGCTGGGACTACTTCGTCCGCCACCTGATGGGCGCCGAGCCCCCCCGCGAATACGAGATCGGCCGCGTCGGCCGCTGAGGGAACCGCACGGGAAACCGGGAACGGGGAACGGGAAGGTAGCGCCGCAGCCGACGGGAAGGGTTCCCGTTGGCTGCGTGCGGGTCACGCGCGTTCCCCGGCTCCCTGATCCCCAATCCCCAATCCCCATTCCCCAATCCCTAATCCCTGCAGTCCCCCCTCTCGCGCCTCCCCCGCACCGCGGCTATCTTCGCCGGACACACCGACTCCCCGCACCGACAGCTCCGGATGGACCAGCAGGCGCAGCCCCGACGCAGGAACCACCTCCCGGTGACGATCGCCGTGGTGGTGGTCCTCGCCTTCGTCGCGACGCTGCCGTGGGCGTGCCGCGACCGGATCGAGCCGGACCGGCGCTACCCCACCGCCGCCGCCGCCCGCGGCGCCCCGGACGCGGGCGAGTGGGTCCCCGCCTTCCTCCCGCCGAACGCGACCGACATCTACGAGCGCCACGGCGTGGGCCGCCGCTTCGTCCGCTTCTCCGCCGATTCGGCCGCCCTCGCTTCGATGGCCGCCACCCTGCCGCGCATCGACACCGTGGAAGTCAAACGCATCCCCCTCCCCACGCCGGGGTGGAGCGAGTGGTGGCCGATCAGCCCCCGCACGCTCCAGAGCGGGCAGCGCAAGCAGATCCAGGTCCACCGCATCGACGACCCGCGCGACCGCGGCTACGTCGCCATCGACCCGCGCACCCTCCGCGCGTTCTACTGGTCCGTGCCCGCGCGCGCCGGGGCGCCGCGGTAAACGTCTGGTCTCCTGGAGAGGGGGCAGAGACGCAGGAGAGAAAAGAAGAGAACCGATGGTCTCACACAGAGCCACAGAGGGAGAGTAAAGCAGAAGGTGTTCTCGGTGGCCTTTCAGTTCCGCTCCGCGTCTCTGTGCGACGCTTTTTTCTCGTTCTTCTCCTCTCCTGCGTCTCTGCGCCTCTGCGTGAGACCCTGCGGCGGATCACTTTTCGCGCTTCACCCGAAACCCGATGCCCGTATCCGCGGAGTACCGGGAGTACGTCCTGGAGCAGCTCGGGCGCGTGGAGCCCGTGACGGCACGCAGCATGTTCGGCGGGGTAGGGGTATATTCCGGCGGACTGTTCTTTGCGCTGCTGGATGACGATTCGGTGTACCTCAAGGTGGACGACACCAACCGCGCGGACTTCGAAGCCGCCGGGATGGGCCCGTTCCGCCCGTTCGGCGACGACTCGCACGTGATGCAGTACTACGAGCTTCCCGCCGAGCTGCTGGAAGAGCCGGACCGGCTCCGCCCCTGGGTACACAAGGCGCTGGACGTCGCGCGGCGGAAGCGCCGCAAGCGATAGCCGGAAACCCCGTGAGGCCCCCTCTCATGCGCATCCCTCTCACGCTGGCGCTGCTGGCCTTCCCCGCCGCGCTCACCGCGCAGGCCCCCGCGCACCGCCCGCTCCCGCAGGGCGACACCTCGGTCACCATGGCGGGGGAGAAGGTGCTGCTCACCCACACCGTCGCCCGCACGCGCGAATCCATCGAGTCCGGTCTGGAGCGCGGGGACGGGCTCCAGGGGACGGCTCGCAGCGAGTTCGACCTGGACCTCCCGCGCACCTACACGGTGCTCTGGACCACGCCGGACACCTCCATCGCGCTCCAGGTGCAGCGGCGCGGCAGCAGGCTGCAGGTCTCCGGCGCGCGCACCGCGACGGTCCCCATCCCCCGCAACACGCGCTGGGCCATCGCGGACCTCGGGATGGACGAGCACCTGATCCCCACCCTGCGCACCATCCCCCAGGGGACGCAGGGGGTTCCCCTGGCCGTGTTCCGCCCGTACTCCGACCGCTGGGACCGGCTCAACGTGACGGTGCTGGGGCTGGTCGGCGCCACCGTCATCCAGCTGGAGTCGGAGTCGGGGGAGATCGGCCGCTACATCGTGACCGAAACGGGCGACCTCCTGTACGGCGAGGCGCTGCAGGCGGGCGCGGACACGCTCTCCAGCAGGCGCGTCCCCAGCGCCGGCAGCCGGCGCGACGAGCGTCTCCAGGACCTGCTGGTACTCGCCCGGAGTCAGTGACGGGCCACTACCGGACAGCCTTTCCCCGCGAGCCCGCCCCCCCGGCATTACGGGCTCGCCGGGGCGGCGCACGGATGGCGCCGTATTGGCCCGAATAAGGGCCTTGTGGCGAGCCCGCTCGGCGGATAGTCTACCCAGTGTAACCGAATCGAAAATGGACGGACCGCGCACCGCGCGGCCGAAACGGGGGCCGGCGCTTGACCTCGCCCCCGAGGGATGCCGCGTCCCTGGACACCCTGCGCGACGCGGCGCGGCTCTTCGTCGACTCGACCTCGCTGCGACAGGCCGCCCGCGACATCGGAATGAGCCCCACCGGGCTGCGCGGCTTCCTGGACGGCGCGGACCCGTACGTCAAGACGGCGCGCAAGCTGGCCGAGTGGTACGTGCGCGAAGCCGGGCGCCAGCAGACCGGGCTCACCGTCCAGACGGCCGCCGCCGCGCTGGACCTGCTCACCAAGCACCTTCCGGTCGGCCGACGCGACGCCGCGGCCGCGGAGCTGGTGGAGGTCCTCCACCGCTACGGCACCGGCGGCGAGACCACGCCCCCGGGTTGGCTGACGGAGCTCCGCCGGAGCTACGCGGCCGATTCGCCGTAGGGGCGCGATTCATCGCGCCCGCGTCCGCCGCCGCGCCGCGCCCCGCTCAGACGGCCGGCGCCTGCTCCTCGTCTCCATCCCGCCGCGATCCCTCCTGCCGCGGCCTGACCAGCTCGAGCAGCGACCGGGCCTGCCCCTCCCAGTCCCCCGCGCGCCCCGCCAGCTGCGCGGCGCGGCGCAGCCACGTCTCGGCCTCCTCCTCTCTCCCATGCGTGCGCAGGAGCCTCCCCGCGGCCCAGGCGTAGCGACCCTGGTCTGGCCAGGCGCGCGCCGCCGCCTCGGCGAAGGCCAGCCCGGCCTTCACGGCGCCGCTCTCCAGCGCCCACTCGGTGACGCACAGGCACGCCCACGCCACCCGCTCCGGCTCCGGCCCGGCCGGGTCGCCCAGCTCGCGGGCCAGCACGGCGAGGGGGAGCCGAGCGCCGGGATCCCAGCTCGCCAGGAGCAGGTCCCGCTCCCACTCCGCCATCGCGCCCGGATCCAGCCCCGCCGACCCCTCGTCCGCCCAGCGCAGGACGGCGCGCAGCCCGCGCTGGACGGCGGCGGTCGCTGCGCGGCCGGCGGGCGGAGGCTCCTCCGAGCGGGCGCCTTCGGGCGCTGGGTCCATGACGATCGCTCTGTTCAGGTGATGTGGCTTTCGGCGCAGTTTAACCCGCCTGAACCATGTCCGTCTACCGCGTTTTTGGAGCGCCCCACACGCGCCACCTGTCGTACCTGAAAATGGCTTGTGCCGGGCGCGTCCGCCGGATACGTTTCTGGTGTCCATTCCGTCCACCCCACACCGCGAATCGCCATGGATGAACCGCTCCCCACCAGCATCGACCGCCTGCGGGAAAGCGTCGCTATCCGCGTGCATGCGACTTCACTGCGGGCGGTGGCGCGGCAGGTCGGGATGAGCCCCTCGGGGCTGGAGAAGTTCATCGCGGGCGGGATGCCGTACTCAAACACGCGCCGCAAGCTGGTGGAATGGTGGTATCGCGAGGGCGCCCAGCCCAACCTGGAGCTTTCCGCGGACAGCGTCGCCGTGGCGCTCGGCACCCTCGTCCGCGACCTCCCCCCGGACCGCCGCGAGCGCACCCTGCGCGTGCTGGTGGGGACGCTGCGGGAACTGTACGAGGCGCATGGAACGCCGGTGCCGGGGTGGCTGGGGGAGATGCCGGGGTGAGGGGCGGGGAATGGGGAATGGGGGAATGGGGAATGGGGAATAGGATCGGGGAACGGGAACGGCCCGCAGCGACAGTGTCGCGGCGGGCCGATGTCGTCGGCCGTCGCGCGGCAGCTTACAGCTGCCACCGTCTCCCACAAACAGCCGTGGGAGAGGGGACGTGGTCCCGGCGCCGGGCGCGCGGCGGAGCGGAGGGAGGCGTGAGATCCACGCCCCGCGCCCGATTCTCGCGCCCACCCGCGCCGCGTGTTACCTTTTCCGCGTCCCTGCCCAGCCCC
>JAUJMI010000217.1:0-5200 GCA_030446945.1 Longimicrobium sp.
TCTCCTGTTATCGGGAGAGGGGGCAGGCGAGTGTAACGAGCCGGGGGTGAGGGCCGCCCTACCCCTCCACCTCCCGCACGTTGTCGTCCCCCTCGCGGTCGATCAGCTTGTGCAGCGGGTCGATTCCGGCGCGCTCCGGCATCTCCTTCACGATCACGCGCACCGTCTGCACGCCGGCGCGGATGCGGTGCTTGGCGAGGTAGAGCGGCACCTCCTTGCTCGCGCCGAAGACGCCGATCTCGATGCGGTCATCGAGCGGCACCTCCGTTTCGTTGCCGAGCGAATCGGCGCGCACCTTTCGCGCGCGGACGCGGATGTCCACCTGGTAGCGACCGTCCTTGAGGCGGCGGGAGGTGGCGCGCTCCGCGGCGTTGTCGTAGAGGGTGACGCGCTCGAAGAGGTCGTCGATCAGGTAGCCGAGCGAGTCCGGAGTGGCGGCGCGCAGGTGCACCAGCAGGTCGCGCGAGGTGGGGTACGGCGGGCCCCTGTACTTCCACTGGTCCAGGAAGGCCTTGAGCGCGGCGTTCACCCGCGCCTCGCCGATGTAGTCGCGCAGGGCGTACATCGCCAGGGCGCCCTTGTTGTAGTGGATGTACTGCTGGTTCTCCACCAGCGCCAGCGGCATCTCGGCGCGCCCCTCGCTGCCGCGTCCGCGCAGGTACTGGTCCAGCTCGTAGCGCAGGAAGCGGCCGATGTGGGCGCGCCCGAACTCGCGCTCCATCACCATGAGGGCGCTGTACTCGGCCAGCGTCTCGCTCAGCATGGCGGCGCCCTGCACGTCCGCGCCCACCAGCTGGTGGCCCCACCACTGGTGCGCCACCTCGTGCGCTGTCACGAAGAAGGGGTAGTCGATGTCGTCCTTCCCCACGTTCGCGATGAAGCCGATCCCCTCGGAGTACGGGATGGTGTTGGCGAACGACTGCGCGAACTCGGCGTAGCGCGGAAACTCCACGATGCGCACCTGCCGGTGCTGGTACGGGCCGAACGCCGCCGTGTAGTAGTCCAGCGACTTCTTCACCGCCCCGATCATCCGCTCCACGTTGTACGTGTGCGGCGGATGGTGGTAGACCTCGATCGCCACGTTCCGCCAGCGGTCGCGGCGCACGGCGTAGCGGCCGGAGAGGAAGGCGTAGAAGTTCAGGATCGGCGCGTCCATCCGGTAGTGGAAGTGGCGCCGCCCGCCCGCCACCCAGCTCGGCCGCACCAGGTAGCCGGGCGCGATCGCCGTCTGGTCCGCGTCGGTCACGATGGTGGCCTCGAAGCTCACCCAGTCCGCGTCGCGCGAGATGAAGTTGACGTGGCGGGCGCGCGGATCGGCGATCGGCGAGACGCGCGGGCGCGTCGCCAGGCCGTAGTGCTCGCGGTCGCCCTCGCCGGTGATCTCCCCCTCCGGATTGTACCCGATGCGCGGCAGCACCTCGTTGTTCACGAAGGTGCCGTTCTCCACCACCGGCCCGTACTGCGGCTCGTCCGTGAAGCCGGGGGTGAGGTGCGCGATGTCGAAGCGGAACTCGGCCGAGTCGCCCGGCAGCAGCGGGCGCGCCAGGCGGTAGACGTAGTACCCGCCCGCCGAATCGCTCACCACCTTCGTGGCGGGGCGGTCGAAGGCGAACGAGTGGATCTTCATGGTGCTGGCGATGTCCACGTGCACCGAGTCGATGCGCGAGCGCGTCCGGTTGTGGATGCGGTACGTGCCCCGGGCCCTCAGTTCCTGCGCCCGCGGGAAGAGCTCCACCCGCAGCCTCACCCCCGTCACCTTCGGCTGCGGCGCCCACTCGAAACGCTTGTACTCGCGCTCGTAGCGAAGCTGCACCTCTTCCGAATCGTCTTCGCTCGCCCACGGGTTGAGGATGGCGGTGTTGTAGACGATGAAGCCGCCCGTGGCCAGCACGAGCAGCCCCGCCAGCGCGGACGCCGCCAGCACCGGGCTGGTGGCCCTCGCGCGGGCGAGCCGCGTGCGCCACCCTCCGCCCTGCTCCTCGCCGCGGCGCCAGAAGAGGTTGGAGACGATCGCCAGCAGCACCGCCACCCCGCCCCAGAAGAGCGCGTACCACGTCCACGGCCCCTCGGCGCCGTTCCACCGGTTCATGTCCGAGTACTGGAGCGTCGGCGTGGACGCGTAGACGAGCAGGTTGTGGCTCACCCCGAGCGCGTAGATCGACGGACCGGCCACGTAGTAGACCAGCATGATGAAGTGGCCCACGTACTTGTGGTTGGCG
This sequence comes from Longimicrobium sp., assembly GCA_030446945.1. Taxonomy (GTDB): domain Bacteria; phylum Gemmatimonadota; class Gemmatimonadetes; order Longimicrobiales; family Longimicrobiaceae; genus Longimicrobium. The sequence goes on from JAUJMI010000217.1 coordinate 2,220, forward strand.
AGCGTCTGCACCGCGAACGCCAGCACGATCAGCGGCAGGTACGCACCCAGCAGCTGGTGCACGAAGAGCTCGCGAAGGTATTGCCCCACCTCGAAGCGGAAGTAGCCGCGCGAAGCCTGGATCAGCATCCCGCACACCATGCACGCCGCCAGCAGCAGCGCCACCGTGACGGTCAGCGCCGCCAGCTTCGCCACCAGCGGCACCCAGGTGGGGACCGGCGTGGCGTCGTGGAGCTGGTGGGTGCGCCGGTCGCGCTCCATCCACACCAGCTCGCCGGCGTAGAAGGTGATGATGATGAGCACGAACAGCGCGAAGCTGCCACTGAGCGTCTCCAGCACCTTGTAGGTGACCGGGAAGGTGCGCGTCCCGTAGATCTCGCCGATGTCGCCGCCCACCAGGAGCACGAAGAGAAGGCAGAGCCCCACCAGGATGGGGAAGTATACGTTCCCCACCACCTCGCGCAGCGAGCGTCGCAGCGTGGCGGCGAGCTGGAGGCCGCGGGCCCGTGCGTCAAAGGTGCGCCGGGAGCGCGGCACCACCACAGGCGCCGCGTCGTCCGATGAGCGGCGGCTCCTCGATGGCCGGTTCAGGTCGCGCTCGTCCGCCGCGTGCGCGAAGCGGAAGCGGTGCGCCCCCCACGCCAGCACCCCCGCCCCCACCGCCAGCCAGATCGCGCGGTTCAGCAGCAGGAGCGCGGGGATGGGCACGAGCGAACGGTTCTGCTCCACCACCGTCCAGTAGCGCGTGGAGCGCAGCGTCGGCGCCACGCCAAAGGGATCGACCAGGGAGATCACCCACTCCTCGTCCACCGCCCCCGCGAACACCAGCGCGATCGCCCACCCCACCAGCAGCCCGAAGCCGCCCACGTACACCGGCATCATCCGCCGCGTGGTGGCGGCCAGCATCAGAAAGATGGCGGAGGTGAAGAGCAGGTTCGGAAGCGTGATGAGGGCGACGGCGTGCAGGTACGCGACCGGGAGAAAGGGCCCCACCCGGTCCGCGTCCACGAAGGGGGACACGCTCGCGGCGATGATCCCCAGCGGGATCGACAGCAGGATGAGGAAGTTCGCGAGCACCGCGCCCAGGTAGCGCCCGCCCAGGTAAGCCCACTTCGGCACCGCGGTGGTGAAGAAGAGCGGGTACGCGCGCGTCTCGAAGTCGCGGTACACCGCCGTCCCCGCGATCGCGGAGGTGACGGGAACGGCCAGGATCCCCAGCGTCAGCATCAGCGTGGAGACGCGGATCGGCGAGTTGGCCAGGAGCAGCTCGCTCCCCATATCGAAGTCGCGCCACGCCCCCGCGCGCGACGCCGTGACCGTCCACGAGATCAGGAACAGGACGCCGAAGTACACCCAGGTGGAGATCCGCCGCAGGTGGTGGCGCAGCTCGAAACCGACGAGCCCCCGCAGCGCGCTCATCGATCCGCCCCGCGGAGCGGCGGCGGCTCGGCGGGGCGAGGCGCGAACCAATCAGTTGGGCCCCGGTCGTCGGCGGTGGGCGGCTCCGGCTCGCGCGCGATCGGCGGGGGGAGGACGAGGGGCGGCAGCGGCTCGTGGGGCACCGGCGCGGCGGCCTCGGGGTGCACCTCGATCCCCTTCATCACCGTGAAGTACACGTCCTTTAGGTCCGGCTCCACCGGCTCCCAGGTCGAATCGGGCGGCGCGTCGCCGTAGACGTGCACCAGCGTGCGCCCGCCGACCAGCGTCGTGGAGATGACGGGGAGCGCCTCCTCCACCCTCGGCAGCAGCGCGCGCTCCACGCCGCGACGCCACACGCGCCCGCGCAGCGCCTCCACCGCCTGCATCGGCTCGGCCGCCAGGCGGATGCTGCCGCGGTCGATGATCGCCATGCGCGTGCACAGCTCGCTCACGTCCTCCACGATGTGGGTGGAGAGGATGACCACCGCGCGCTCCCCCAGCTCGCTCAGCAGGTTGAGGAATCGCGCGCGCTCCGCCGGGTCCAGCCCCGCCGTGGGCTCGTCCACGATGATCAGCCGCGGATCGCCGATCAGCGCCACCGCGATTCCGAAGCGCTGCCGCATCCCGCCGCTGAAGCTGTCGAGCCGCCGCGCCCGCGCATCCCACAGGTTGGTCTGGCGCAGGAGCGCCGCCACCGTGTCGCGCCGCTCTCCCTTTGCGGTGATCCCCTTGAGGAGGGCGAAGTGGTCAAGCATCTCCGCCGCCGTGGTGCCGGGGTAGACGCCGAACTCCTGCGGCAGGTAGCCGAGCGTCCTGCGCACCGACTCCTTGTCGCGCAGCACGTCGATGCCGCCCAGCCGCGCCTCCCCGAAGTCGGCCTCCTGCAGCGTGGCGAGGATGCGCATCAGGGTGCTCTTCCCCGCCCCGTTGGGCCCCAGCAGCCCGAACATCCCCGGCTGTATGGCGAGCGAAACCCCGCGCAGCGCGTGCACGCCGTTGGGGTACGTCTTGGAAAGCTGCGTGATGACCAGGTTCACGGTGCGATGGCGGGCGGGGTGGGAGGAGGAGCGCGCAGAGTATGGCCGGGTTGCGGCGGGGAGCCGAACGGCCCGCCTGGGACGCCGCCCAGCGCCTGGACCGACACGGCGCCCAACGCCGGCCTACCGCGGCGGGGTGTCGCGCGGGATCGGCCGGCGCGTGACGCGGAGAACATCGCTGACGAAGCCCGCCACGTCCACCTCGGCGGTCACGCTGGTGGTCACCGCGCGCAGCGGGCGGCTTCGCGTCCCCCGCGGCGTGTCCCCGGAGTCGCGCCCCCTCTCCTCGTAGCTGCCGAAGGCGCCGGTGACCTGCAGCGAGACGCCCCGCGGTCCGTAGCGCCGGCGGAGCGCCAGCGTGGGGGCCCAGTACCGCGGCCGCACGACGGTGGGGGCGGACTCCACCAGCACGACCTGTCTGTCGTTGAAGTCGTGGCGGCGCATGAAGGCCTGAGTGGTATACGCTTCGTAGCCGCGGCCGAACGACTTCCCGATCTGCGCGTACGGCATGATGAGCGCGGGCGAT
>JAUJMI010000217.1:5300-6574 GCA_030446945.1 Longimicrobium sp.
TTCCCGGCCAGGCCGTAGCGCGCGTACGGCACCCACTGCGGCGTCACGACGTCCGGCGCGAGCGCCGTGTCCCGGGTGAGCAGGAGCCCCGCGGTGCCGCCCACGAAGAGCCCCGGCTCCACTCGCGGCCCGTGGGTCACCACCGGCGCGCACGCCGCGAGCGCGGCGGAAAGGAGCGCGGCCGCCGTGTGCCGGATCGACTTTGTATTCATCGTCCCCTACCGTGGCGGGGTGTCGCGCGGGATCGGCCTGCGCGTGACGCGGAGGACGTCGCTGACGAAGCGCGCCACGTCCAGATCGGCGGCCACGCTGGTGGTCACCGCGCGCAGCGGCTGGCTCCTCGTGACCATGCCGCCCCTCGCGGAGTCGTACGACGTCTCGTCGAAGCGTCCCAGGGCGCCGGTGACCTGCAGCGACAGCCCCAGCGCACCATCGCGCCGGCGGAGCGCCAGCGTGGGAGCCCAGTACCGCGGCCGCACGCGCGAGCTGGGATCCAGGCCGAAGTTCTTGTCGTTGAAGTTCCTGCGGTGGACCCACGCTTGGGTGGTGTACGCCTCGTAGCCGCGGGTGAACGACCGCCCGAGCTGCACGTACGGCATCACGACCTTCCCCGATCCCATCACGCCGGCCCCGTACGCCCAGCGCGGGTCCGACGAGGGAAGCTGGAGGTACGCGTCCCCCTCCAGCCCGAACGCGGCTTCGGGCTCCACCGCCACCCCGATCGAGCCGGCCATCCCGCCCGGCCGACCCACGAACCCGTAGCGGGCATACGGCGCCCACTCCGGCGTGACCACGTCCGGCGCCTCGGAACTGTCTCCCGCCACTATGATTCCGGCGGTGGATCCCACGTACAGCCCCGGCTCCACCCGTGCGCCGTGCGTCACCACCGGCGCGCACCCGGCCAGCGCCAGCAGGACGGCGCCAAGCGCCCGCCTCAAGCGCCCCGCTCCAGCATCGGGACGCGGATCCTCTCGCGGCGCGCGGTCTCGATGGCGGTCTCGTAGCCGGCATCGGCGTGGCGGATGACGCCCATCCCCGGGTCGTTGGTCAGCACGCGCTCCAGCCGCCCCCGCATCTCCTGCGTGCCGTCCGCCACGATCACCTGCCCCGCGTGCAGCGAGTACCCGATCCCCACCCCGCCGCCGTGGTGGAACGAGACCCAGCTCGCCCCGCTGGCCACGTTCACCAGCGCGTTCAGGATCGGCCAGTCGGCGATGGCGTCGCTCCCGTCCTTCATCGCCTCCGTCTCGCGGTACGGCGACGCGACGGAGCCG